>JBIQML010000300.1:0-6173 GCA_044463405.1 Nakamurella lactea
GGCGGGGACGGCGGCTTCCGTCACCGCCGGGGACTCGGCGGCGACGCCGCCGGCCGCCGCGTCGTCCGCCTCCATGGCGACCCGCTCGGCCCGCATCCGGGTCAGCGCGTCCCGCAGGCCGCTCCAGCGGGGCGCGGCGCCCTCGGCTGATGTGCGGGCGGAACCCGGATCGGACGCCGCGCCCGGGGCGCTGCCGGGCTGGGGGGTCGGACCACCCGGGGGCAGCGGTGCGGGATCGTCGGACGCCGTGCCGTCGTGGGCGTCGCTCGGTTCCGATCGTTCGCTCGGGTCTCCGCCGGCGGGCCCTGCCGCTGTGCCCGATGATTCGCTCGGCACTCCGCGCGACGCCGCTGCGACTTCGTCGCCCGGCCGTCTCGCTCCGGCGTCGCTCACGGTGCCTCCCGCCCGGTGTGTCGGTGTGCCTTCTCGGCGGCCGGTACGCACGACCTGGCCATGCCGGCGACGGGGCTTGGCGCCGCAGATCCGGTCGACAGCGATCGTGGCATACCCGCGGGAGGTTCGCCGGAATCCTGGTCCGGCGCGCGCTCGGCTCGGGTCAGACCGCCCGGCATCGCAGCAGCGCCAGCCGCTCCGGAGGCAGCGCCGGGACCTGCACACCGACCTCGCCCAGCATCCGTCCGGGGAGCCGGGTTCCGCCAGCCCACCAGTCTGGCTCGCCCGCCGGGTCGCCGGGGTGGGCCGCCGGCTCGAGCGGTGCCACCCGGTAGCGCCGGTCGGGGTCCAGCCCCGGCAGCCGGGCCCGGCCGGGCGGCCAGGTCAGCGACCGGTCGACCGCCACGACCTGGTACACGGCCTCGGACCGGTCGCCGGCGACGACCCCGGATACCCAGATCGCGGGGTCCGGGTGGTCGCCCACCACCACGGTCCCGGTGTGCAGCAGTCCCCGCAGCTCTTGGTGCAGCCGCACCCACCGCGTCACCGCCTCCAGGTCCTCCTCGGACGCCGCCGTCAGGTCCCACTCGATGCCCAGGTGACCCCACAGCGCGGTGCCCGCCCGCAGGTCGAGCCGGTGCACCCGACCGGTGGTGTGCGAGACCGGCCCACCGATATGCGCGCCCATCAGCTCCGGCGGCAGCACGAGCTGGGTGTAGCGCTGGATCTGCTGCCGGTCCAACGCGTCGATGCAGTCGCTGGTCCACACCCGGTCGGTGCGGGCCAGGATGCCCAGGTCGATCCGGCCCCCGCCGCTGGCGCAGGACTCGATCTCCAGGCCCGGGTGCGCGGCGCGCAGCTCGTCCATCAGCCGGTAGACGGCCAGCGTCTGGTGGTGCACCCCGGGCTCGCCGCCGGGCTGGTGTCCGGCCTCGGTGACCGGCCGGTTGTGGTCCCATTTCAGGTAGCCGATCGGGTACTCGTCCAGCAACGCGTGCAGGCGTCCGGCGAGGTAGTCGTAGGCGCCGTCGTTGGCCAGGTCCAGCACGTGCTGGTGACGGTATTCCCGGCCCGCCCGGCTCCCGGCGCGCAGCAGCCAATCGGGGTGCGCGCGGGCGAGATCCGAGTCCAGGTTGACCATCTCGGGCTCCACCCACAGCCCGAACTGCATGCCCAGCTTCTGCACCACGTCGACCAGCGGATGCAGCCCGTCCGGCCAGACGCCCCGGTCGACCTGCCAGTCCCCCAGGCCCGCCCGGTCGTGCCGGCGGCCGCGGAACCAGCCGTCGTCCAGCACGAAGCGCTCCACCCCGACCCGGGCGGCCGCCTCGGCGAGCGCGGTCAGCCGGTCCAGGCGATGGTCGAAGTACACCGCCTCCCATGTGTTCAGCGTCACCGGCCGCGGGCTGGACGGATGCCGCGGGCGGCTGCGCAGGTAGCCGTGGAAACGACGCGCGAACTCGGTGAGCCCGTCACCGTAGCTGCCGTACAGCCATGGCGAGGTGTAGCGGCCACCGGGCGGAAGGATCAGCTCCCCGGGCAGCAGCAGCTCCCCGCCGGCCAGCACCCGTTCCCCGGAGCTGGTCCACTCGGCGGTCAGCGCCTGGTTGCCCGACCAGCCGAGGTGGATGCCCCAGACCGGGCCGCGCTGGAAGCCGAAGCCGGGCGTTCCGGCGGCCAGGACCAACGGGCCGTCCAGCCCGGGCCGGCCCTGCCTGCTCTCCCGGGCGTGCACCCCCACGATGAACGGGCGGCGCTGCGGGACCCGCTCTCGGGCGTGGTGCCCGGCCAGGTCCAGCAGTTCGGAGGCGTCGGCCGGAACGGGCAGCGCCGGCACCAGCGCGTCCAGCCGGTAGTCGGACTCCGGGTCGGTGTTGGTGAGCTCGGCGCGCACCCGCAGCAACCCGGATGCCGTCAGCTGAACCGTGAGGGCGATCTCCAGGCGGGCAGTCGCGTCGGCCAGGTCGACGCGCAGCCCGTCGGCGATGGTGCCGTCGCGCTGGTCGTCGGGCTCGGCGCCCGGGTCCAGTCGGGTGACGGCGGTGACGGAGAACTCCGGGGAGAAGTCGCGTCCGCGGCGGCTGCCCGCGAGCCCGGGCCGGCCCATCCAGGCCTCGGCCTCGGAGGGCAGCAGGCTCACCGGGACCGGCCCATCCGGGCCGCCGCTGACTACGGGTGGTGACGAGGTGGCTACCAGCTGTGCCAGGTCGGCGTCCGTGGGTTCGCCGAGGTCAGGCCCCCAGTGCGCGATCCAGGGCAGGCGGCCGGGGCCGTCGTCGACGGCGACCACCGCGCTGACGCCGGCGGTGTGCAGGTGGACGGCGGCAACGGGCATGACGGTCATTATGATCGTGACGCACCCACTCGAGCGGCGGCCCTCGCCCAGCCTGCCTCGCCGGCCGGATCGTGGCCGCCTTGCCCACAGGAGACCTTCCATGGCCACGCGCCGCACCCTGCAATTGATCATTGCCGCGTCGGTCGCGGCCACCCTGACGCTGGCGGCCTGCGGGTCGGCCGGCTCGGCCGGAGCCGGCGGATCGGGCTCGGCCGCGTCCAGCGCTTCGGCGTCGGCCGGGTCCGCGGGATCCTCCACGGGTTCCGCGGCCTCCGGTTCGGCAGCCTCCGGTTCGGCAGCCTCCGGCTCGGCGTCCTCGGCTCGCTCCGCGGCCTCCGGCTCTTCGGGGTCGTCCGCTCCGTCCGGCTCGGCGGCGGCCTCGGCCGGTTCGTCGTCCGCGGCGTCGTCGGGCGCCAGCGGATCGTCCGCCTCGTCGGCCGCGTCGGGCTCGTCGTCCGCGTCGTCGGGATCCGCCGCCGCACTGCCCGCCTCCTGCGCCCCGGAGCAGATGGAGACCAAGAAGCCGGGCGTGCTGACCATCGCCACCGACCAGCCGGTGTACGAGCCGTGGTTCGTGGACAACAAGCCGGAGAACGGCAAGGGCTTCGAGGGCGCGGTCGCCTACGCGGTCGCCACGGAACTCGGCTACGCCAAGGACAAGGTCACCTGGGTGCGCGCGTCGTTCGACTCGGTGATCTCCCCGGCACCGAAGAACTTCGACTTCGACATCAACGAGTTCTCCATCACCCCGAAGCGAGCCAAGGTGGTGGACTTCTCCACCGGCTACTACGACGTCGCCCAGGCCGTCGTCACCGTCAAGGGCAGCAAGATCGCCAAGGCGACCTCGATCGCGGACCTCAAGGACGTGAAGCTGGGTGCGCAGATCGGCACCACCAGCCTGCAGGTGATCGATGACGAGATCAAGCCGTCCCAGCAACCGGCCGCGTTCAACCAGAACATCGACGCGGTCGCGGCGCTGAAGAACGGCCAGATCCAGGGCATCGTCACCGACCTGCCCACCGCCTTCTACATGTCCGCGGCCCAGCTCGACAACGGTGTGCTGGTCGGGCAATTGCCGAACCCGGCCGGGCAGAAGCCCGAGCAGTTCGGCCTGCTGCTGGAGAAGGACTCGCCGATCACCTCCTGCGTGTCCGCCGCTGTCGATGCGCTGCGCGCCGACGGCACGCTGGCCGACCTGGCGACCACCTGGCTGGCGAAGGCCGGCGCGCCCGAACTGAAGTGACGCGACGGTCGTGACGGAGGGCGGCGCGGCCGGTCCGGACGAGGCGCCGAGGGCGCCCTCCGGCGATGTCGTGCCGCCCGCGTCGGCCCCGGCCGCGGCGTCGCCGGACGCCCCGTCACCGGAATCGACGGGGTCCCCGCCGGAGGCCCCGCTTCCCCGGATCGGTGACGACGCCTGGACTCCGTCACCGATCCAACGGGAACGGTTGGCCTACCGCCGGTCCCGGACCGTGCGCTCGGTGCTCATCGCCGCCGGCTCGACCGTGGTGGTGCTGGGCATCGCCGTGCTGATCGTGATCAACACCCCCGGCTGGCCGCAGTTCCGGGACAGCTTCTTCGACCTCGCCTACGGCTGGCAGGTGCTGCCGGACGTCGCCGAGGGGCTGTGGCTGAACGTCCGGCTGATGGTGGTCTGCGAGGCCGTGATCCTGGTCTTCTCGCTGCTCATCGCGCTGGCCCGCACGCTGCGCGGCCCGGTGTTCTTCCCGGTGCGGGCGGCGGCCATCGCCTTCACCGACCTGTTCCGCGGGCTGCCGCTGATCCTGGTGCTGTACATGCTCGGCTTCGGCATGCCCAGCCTGCGGGTGTCCTGGCTGCCGTCGTCGGCGCTGTTCTGGGGCTGCGCGGCGCTGGTGCTGACCTACTCGGCCTACGTGTCGGAGGTGCTGCGGGCCGGGATCGAGTCGGTGCACCCGTCGCAGCGCGCCGCGGCCCGCTCGCTGGGGCTGAAGCACGGGCAGACCATGCGGTTCGTGGTGGTGCCGCAGGCGGTGCGCCGGGTGCTGCCGCCGCTGCTGAACGACCTGGTGTCGCTGCAGAAGGACACCGGGTTGGTCTCGGTGCTGGGCGTGATCTACGACGCGGTGCTCAACGCGAAGATCCAGACGTCCCAGACGTTCAACTACACGCCGTATGTGGTGGCCGGGCTGCTGTTCGTGCTGTTGACCATCCCGATGACCCGGCTGACCGACTGGGTGTCCCGCCGGCAGGGCTGGACCGGCGCCGGGAGCCACGTGTGAGCGCGCCCGTGCCGCGCACGTCGCGATCGAGCACCAGCCTTGCCGAGCGAGCACCCGAGATCCCGGGTGCTCGGTGGGCAAACCAGGTGCTCGATCAATTCACCGGCGAGGCTCGGGCGGTGCGGCGCCCATGATCACTGACCCTGGCGAGGCCCATCCCGACGCGGCGCCGCTGCTCCGGATCGACAACCTGCGCAAGTGCTACGGCCCCGCGGTGGTGCTGCGGAGCCTGTCGCTGGACGTGCCGGCGCACCGCTGCGTGGTGCTGATCGGCGCCTCCGGCTCCGGCAAGTCCACCCTGCTGCGCTGCATCAACCTGCTGGAGGTCGTGGACGACGGGCAGATCTTCCTGCAGGGCCGGGACATCACCGATCCCCGGGTGGACGGCGACACGATCCGCTCCCAGGTCGGCATCGTGTTCCAGTCGTTCAACCTGTTCCCGCACATGAGCGTGCTGGACAACATCACCCTGGCGCCCCGCCGGGTGCACGGCATCGGGCGGCGTGCGGCGGAGGCCGACGCGCTGGCGATGCTCGATCGGGTCGGGCTCGCGCACCGGGCCAAGGCCAAGCCCGACGAGCTGTCCGGCGGGCAGCAGCAGCGGGTGGCGATCGCCCGGGCGCTGGTGAACAGGCCGGTGCTCATGCTGTTCGACGAGGTCACCAGCGCGCTGGACCCGGAGCTGGTCGGCGAGGTGCTGGAGTTGCTGTCCGAGCTCAAGGACGACGGCATGACGATGCTGGTGGCCACCCACGAGATGGGCTTCGCCCGGCAGGTCGCCGACCAGGTGGTGTTCCTGGAGGGCGGCGAGATCGCCGAGGCCGGCCCGCCCGAGCAGGTACTGGCCGAGCCCACCGACCCGCGCACCCAACGCTTCCTGCGCCGCATCATCGACGCCGGCCGGCTGTGAGCACAGCACCATGAGCACCGAGCAATCACCCTGCCGGGCCCGGGATCTCGGCATCGTGGTCGGCGCGCTGCCCACCGGCGAGCACAACGCGATCACCGACGTGCCGGGGGTCCGGGTCGGGCAGGTGACGATCGACGACGGCGGTGACGTGCACACCGGCGTCACCGCGATCGTGCCGGCACAGCTCGCCGCCGAGCGGCCGACATTGCCGTGCGCCATCGTCACCGGCAACGGGTTCGGCAAGCTGGTCGGCTCCACCCAGGTGGACGAGCTC
>JBIQML010000301.1:0-6171 GCA_044463405.1 Nakamurella lactea
CCAGGTCCGCGTCGTTTCCGGCCCGCACCAGAAGCGCATCGATCTCGGTCAGGCGACTGTGGTACGCGGCCAGGGCATGTCTGTCGGCATGCGGGCCGAGGTCGGACTGCAGCACGGTCGCGCCGCCCCCCGACGCGAGTTCGAGCGCCGGCACTGCCGTGCCGGGCTGCGCGAGCAGCCTTTGCAGATAACCGAAACCACGAAGCGGACCGACCGGAACCGGAGCTCGTTCGGGTCCGATCAGCCACCTGCCGTCACCGCCGACATGCAACCGCACCCGTCGCGGGGCCACCGCGATCTCGGGTAGGGCGGCGGCCAGCCGGTCACGCCACCAGGTGGCGCCGATCCTGGTGTAGGTCGACAGCGCATCGGCGCGAAGGGTCGCGGCCCTGGCCTCGTCGCCGAACATGGCGGCGGCTCGGGCCAGCGGGTCGTCGGTGACGCCGTGAAACGCCAGCGCGCCGGTGTTGAACACGGCTCGTCCTTGATAGCGCGACAGCAAACGGCTCGCGGCGCGCGCCACCTCGCGATGGCCCACGTCGACGGCCGCGAACAGCGCGCACTGCAGCGTCAGCAGCCAGTTTCCGTCTCCCGGCAGATCATCGAGCGCGCTGAGGATGTCGGTCAGGATCGTCATCGCCCGGTCGTGCCGGCCGGCGCCGGCGAGCAGGTAGGCGGCCTCGGCGGAGACGACGACGACGCCCTCGCCCTCACCGAACCGTGCGCACTCCTCCCCCACCCTGGCGCAGGTCTCGCGGTCGCCGGCCTGCAGCGCGGCGTAGCCCCGCATGGACTCCACGACCATCCAGCCATCGGCGAGACCGGCCCGACGACCGGCGATCTCGGCCATCTCGATCAGGCGGCCGGCGGTGTCGGTCCGGCCGCGCAACAGGTCCAGCATCAGGCGACGGGACGCAGCGAACAGCGCGGCCCGCGACGACTCCTCCCCCAGCCGCTCCAGCACGCGCATGTGCCGGTGCATCGCCGGCAGGTTCAGCGCCTGACAGGACACCTCCAGCCCCCACATGGTGGCCTGAAGCCTCGCCGTCGGTTCGAGCACGTGCGCAGCGACCTCATCGAGGCGGGCGGCCAGGATCGCGCGGGTCTCCAGTTCGCCGGGTCCCCAGTGTGCGGCCAGAGCGGCATCCAGACAGTCGGCCATCAGGACCGCGTCCCCGCCGCGCTCGGCGTGCCGGAGTGCCTCGTCCGCGAAACCCGCCGCGCGCTCGGAGTGGCCGCTGTAAGCCCAGCATCTGGCCAGGGCCGCGGACAGCCTTGCCCGGTCACCGTCATCCACGGTGCGCACGAGGACGTCGTACAACTGAGCCGGCACCTTGCCCGGGTCCATGCCGAAGACATGCAGTGCGGCCGCTCCCAGAGCCGCACGGGTCCAGCCCGGCAGGTCGTTCCCGTTGCGCGCCGCGGCGATCGCGTCGTCGTACAGCCGAGCGGCGACATCCCCCTGACCGTCCATCCGCGCGGAGTCGGCACGGTCGAGGAGGTCACCAAGAGCCGGTTGGCCCTCCATCGTCGCCATGGTAGTCCGGGGGTCGCTGCGCCGACCCCATCACGCCCGGATCAGCGTGACCGCGTCGGCGTGCTCCCGTTGCCTGGCTTCATCCCAGTCGCCGGTGCAGTAGACCGCCATGCCGATGATGCTCTCGCCGTCCACGTCGGCTCGGATCATCTCGCGGCAGTACCAGTGCTCACCGCGGTCCAGCCACCGTTCCTCGAACTGGATCACGAAACCCCGCTCGGTTCGGTCGATCCGTTCCACCCGGACCTGGCCGCCGACCGGGTGGTTGCGTGTGCGGACCGCCGTCACCTCGTCCGCCGAGTCGGCCTGCACCCGCCAGCGCGGCAACGACAGGTCCGCGAAGCAGTCGGCCGCGAACAGGCCCTCCGGTGCGACGTTGGTCTCCAGGAACCGGATGAGTTTGGCGGCGGCGATATCCGCGCCCGCCGGTGCGGTGATGGTCACGGCGTCACCGAACCGGACATGTTGCGCTGCAGAACGTCCATGGTCGCCCGCAGCTCTGCGGTCGGGCTGAACTCGATGACGGAGGTGCCGGCGGCGATCAACGGCAGGTGGCCCGCCGGGGCGTAGTAGGCGTCGCCCTCCACGAAGGTCTCCTCGCGATCCGGCCAGCGGAAGGTGATCTGCCCCGAGGTGATCACGCCCCAGTGCGGGCACGGGCAGCGGTTCCCCGGGAGCCCCTCGAAGTACGGTGCCGGGTCCACGTCCCGCGGGAAGGATTCGAAGCTCACGGTGTAGTCGTCGAGTGCGGCATACCGTCCTTCGATCTCGGGAGTATCGACGGCAACCGGCGTTGTGATCCTGTTGGCGCTGGGCATGGTGTCCTCCTTGGTGGGAAGTGCTGATACCCATCAAGGCGTGAAGTCGCCGTGACATGTCCGTGCACGACGGCCGGAACGGTTTGGGGCACGGATCGTGATGCCGCCGCCGACACCGGCACCCGTCGCCAGCGTCAGGCAGTCGCGACGGAGCGGGCGGTGACGATGCGTCGCGGTACGCCCGTGCCGTCAGGTGCCGGGTCGGTCCAGGATGACCCGCCGTTCCTGCTCGATCTCCGCCAGCCGGACGCGGGCAGCGTCCAGGCGACTTCGGCAGAGTTCGAGGCTGGCGGCCACCTGGTGCTGCGCGTGCTCCGCCCGGTCCCGCGCCTCGTTGATCATGCTGCGCACGTGCAGGTCGGTGAAGATGTTGTCGAACCACATGTCCAGGAAGCGGGTGCCCTCGGACATGGCCAGCGAGCCCTCGACGCCGGCCATGTCCACGTCGCCGAGCTCGCGGCGGTAGGCGGCCAGCGCCATGTCCGCGGATCGGGACATGGCTGCGGCGGTGTCCATGTGGTCGTGCTTGATGGCGCTGGAGATCAGCCCGCCGCCGAAGAACGTGTCGTAGGTCGACCAGCCGGAGGCGGTGCTCAGCTCGTGGCTGAGCCTGCCGAGTTCGGACTCCGCCCGGCGGCCGGCCTCGATCGCCTCGTCGAGCTCGGTGTCCATGGATTGCAGCTGCCCCCGCTCGGCTGCCAGCTCGGTGAGACGTTGGGCCTGCGGCGAAGCGGACGTGATCAGGAAGTCTTCCTTCGCCTTCAGCGCGGTGGCCAGGTCCGCATCCACGTTGCCGCTGGCGTCCAAGCGTCGCTGCAGGTCGGCGTGAACGGCGTGCGCGGAGTCGTACCGTCGTTTGGCCTCGGCCGCCTTGCCGCGGGCGACCTCGGCCTCCGACCGCTCCCGGGCCAGGTCGGTGTCGCGGCTGCCCTTGAGCATGGCCCAGATGCGGGTGCCGGAGAACGACTCCAGCTTCTGCACGTCGGCGGCCTCGAGCTGGGCGGCGCGCTGCTTGTCGCGCAACTCGTCCTCTGCCGCGTGCAGCTGCGCCCCGGCCGTCTCGAGCTGGCTGCGCAGCCGGTCGCGATCGGCCACCGCCCGGTGCGCGGCGGTGAGTGCTGCCTCGATATCGGCCAGGTCTGTCACGGATCGCAGCATATCGACGGGGCGGCAGGCCTGATCGATCCCCACCACCGGGCTCGCCCGTCCGCCCGTTGCCGGTCGCGCTGATCCGCACGGCACTCGGAACGCGGCGGGCGCGACAGCCCCAGGACGGTGACGGATATCCGCCGGACGTGACGATGCGGGGCGCTGCTGACGACGGTCCGGTCGAGCGCTCATATAGCGACGTGGTGACGCCGGCAGGGCGACCGCAAGGACTACCGCCAGGTCGGGTCAAACTCCTGATGCTCCACGATCCACTTCGTCAGCCGAGGAATCACCCAGAAGCTGTAGATGCCGATGGTGATGATGCAGAGCAGCCACCACTTGATCCAATTGCCGAACAGGCCGATCGCGGTGCCGGTGAACCGGAGCCGGTGGCCATTGATATAGGTGTGCTTCGTCCGCCACCGGTACCGCATGACCACCGCCCACGGATAGCAGATCCCGAGAGTCAAGATGGTGACGAGGAATCCTGCGATGGCCGTGCCAAGGTACGTGCCCGCGCCGCCGTCAAACGCGAACGGCCGCACCGGGACGCCGGCGCGTGGCATGGGCGGCTGATTCTGTGGAACTGTCATCGGCGACCTCGCGACTCGATTTCTGCGATCCCCGACAGCCAACACGTTAGTCGACGTGCGCCTTCCGGGACGCCACGTAGGCGTGACAATGTGGTGGGTTGCTCGCCGATGCCGTTGTTTGCTTGGGACGTGAGCCCGCGCGTCGGTCTGGCGCCGGGGCCTTGACCTGTCGGGTCACGCACTGTTGCTTCGAGCACGCCGGTGAGACTTCGGCCTCCCGACCGAGGCCCCCGAGCATCCCGCCGACAGGTAGTAGGGGGGCGAGGTCAGGAGGTGCCCGATGACGGAGCTCCAGGAAGTCGCGGACGAGGAATACGAGCAACTCCCGGAGCGGGTCTGCGCGATCGATGTGGCCAAGCCGTCGGGGAAGGTGTGTACGGGCGCCGTACCCGGCTCGGCCTGGGGGTCGACCGCAGGCACCGTGTGGCGCGATCGCAGCGGCGACCAGCACGTTCGGATCGGGAACTGCCCGTGGAACCGTCATCAGGCCGAGCGGCGGCCTCGGCGCGAGGCCCGCACATCGTGCACCTCATCCACCGCCAACGCCATCGCCTGCTCGTCGTCGAGGTCGGATCGCTCGGCCACGCGGTCCATCAACGCGCGCAGGTCCGCGCGGGCCGCGTCCAGATCCGAACCCGCCAGATAGGCCCGCACGGCAGCTTCGATCAGATCGCTATCGGACTGCTGCCGCGTCGCCGCCAGCACCTTGACAGCGGTCAGCACATCCGGGTCAAGGTAGATCGTCGTCTTCCGTCTGCCCATACACGATTGTGCCGTCATGACGTCACGACGGCAACGACCGACAGGGCGATAGCGACGAACAGCCGCCCGGAATCTCGGGCGCCGACGGGCACGTCTGAACTCGATGGACAGGCGCCGAGCCCTGACTTCCGGGAGATCAACCGATGCATATCCGATGCATTCGGCTACAGAACCAGCGTTCCGCTGGTCAGAGTGGTGGGCGATACTGGGATCGAACCAGTGACCTCTTCGGTGTGAACGAAGCGCTCTCCCGCTGAGCTAATCGCCCGGGAACGGCCGAGGCCGCGCGAATCACAATACCCGACCTCTGCCGGTCGACGAACCGGATAGCAGCGGCGCCGGAGTGCAGGCAGCCACCGCACCCGTCACCGCCGTATCCGCTAAGCCAACCGGGTGAATCCTGCGGAATCGCGTGATGGCACCCACCCAGGCCCGTCCCGCATATGTCACGCAAGACCGAGACCGCGATCCGGGATCGGCGCACATCCGAGGAGCAACAAAATGCCGGGATTCCACGCCATCCACCACCGCCAGGTGGTGGCCGAGACGCAGATGCGCCTCGTGTCGGTCCCCGAAGGCCTGTCAGTGACGGCCAGCCTGCAGTACACCACCCGGGACCCCTACGCGCTGAGCGTGGTGTTCGCCGCGGAGGGCTGCTCGCCGGTTGTCTGGGTCTTCGCCCGAGATCTGTTGCTGTCCGGGGTCACCCGACCCTCCGGCGAGGGGGACGTCCACGTCTTCCCGGCCGGCGACTCGGTCGTGCTCCATTTGGCACCCCCCGATGGGTCCGCCCGGCTGGTCGCCGGCGCGAGCGACATCATCGCATTCGTCGACGACATCCTGACCGTCGTCCCGTTGGGCCACGAGTCACGGTTCATCGACATCGATGCCGAACTCGACCTGCTGTGTCGGGAGTCGTTCGCCGAGTGGGGCGACGCCTGAGCTTCGGCACCGCACGGGCCGCTGAGATTCCGGTTTGGAGCACCCTGCCGCCGTCCGATAGAGTTGCTGACAGCCCGGGCGTGCGCCCGAGCGGTTCGCGGACGTAGCGCAGTTGGTAGCGCATCACCTTGCCAAGGTGAGGGTCGCGGGTTCGAATCCCGTCGTCCGCTCGGCGAGGCCTGTACAGCGACAGCTCCATCGACACAGTCCTCCTCGGTGGGATGGCCGAGAGGCGAGGCAACGGCCTGCAAAGCCGTGTACACGGGTTCGAATCCCGTTCCCACCTCGCGTCACCATTCTCGGGCGATTAGCTCAGCGGGAGAGCGCTTCCCTGACACGGAAGAGGTCACTGGTTCAATCCCAGTATCGC
>JBIQML010000302.1:0-6168 GCA_044463405.1 Nakamurella lactea
AGCGGACGATCACGGTGCCCCATGGTTCGCTCCTGGCTCCGCTCACCGCGCCCCATCGTTCGCACTGACGATCCCGCACTCCGCTCACCGTGCGGCAAAGTACGTCGCCTCCGGATGGTGCGCCACCAGGGCCGCGGTGGACTGCTCCGGATGCCACTGGAACTCCTCGGACAGCTGCACGCCGATCATGTCCGGCTTCAGCAGCGGCACCAGCTTGGTCTGCTCGGCCACGTCCGGGCAGGCCGGGTAGCCGAACGAGTAGCGCGCCCCCCGGTAGTCCAGTTCGAAGAACCGGCGGACGTCCTCGGAGTCCTCGGCGGCCGCGGTGGATCCGTCACCGAACACCAGCTCGGACCGGATCCGCCGGTGCCAGTACTCGGCCAGCGCCTCGGTGAGCTGCACCGACAGCCCGTGCGCCTCCAGGTAGTCCCGATAGGCGTTGTCGGCGAACAGCTTCGCGGTGAACTCGGAGATCGCCGAGCCCATCGTCACCAGCTGGAACGCCACCACGTCCACCTCGCCGGACTCCTTGGGCCGGAAGTAGTCGGCCAGGCACAGGTGCTTGTCCCGGCGCTGCCGCGGGAAGGTGAACCGGCACACCTCCGCCGCCCCGGGATCCGGCTCGGCGAGCACGATCATCGAGTCGCCCTCGGACACGCACGGGAAGTAGCCGTAGCTGACCGCCGCCGCCAGGATCTGCTCGGTGGCCAGCCGCTCCAGCCAGGCCCGCAGCCGTGGCGTGCCCTCGGTCTCCACCAATTCCTCGTAGCTCGGCCCCGCGCCGCCCTTGGCGCCCCGCAGCCCCCACTGGCCCAAAAACAGCGCCCGCTCGTCCAGCAGCGCGGCGAAGTCGTGCATCGGGATGCCCTTGATCACCCGGGATCCCCAGAACGGCGGCGTCGGGATCGGGTTGTCCACCGCCACCTCGGACCGTGCCGGGACCTCCTCCTCGACCTGGGCGGCCCGTCGCTGCTCCGCGATCCGGGCCGACCGCTCGTGCCGGGCCCGGCGCTCGGCCGCCTTGGCCCGCTCGGCCGCGTCGTCGTCCTCGGCGATCAGGCCCTTCTTCTTGGCCATCACCCGGTCCATCAGCCGCAGCCCTTCGAAGGCGTCCCGGGCGTAGCGCACGTCGCCCTCGAACAGGTCTGCCAGGTCGTTCTCCACGTAGGCCCGGGTGTGCGCCGCCCCGCCGAGCAGCACCGGGTACCGGTCGGCCAGCCCGCGGGTGTTCATCTCGGCCAGGTTGTCGCGCATCACCACGGTCGACTTGACCAGCAGCCCGGACATGCCGATGGCGTCGGCGCCGCTCTCGTCGGCGGCCGACAGGATCGCCGCGATCGGCTGCTTGATGCCCAGATTCCGCACCGTGTAACCGTTGTTGGACAGGATGATGTCCACCAGGTTCTTGCCGATGTCGTGCACGTCGCCCTTCACGGTGGCCAGCACGATGGAGCCCTTGCCCGCGGAGTCGGTCTTCTCCATGTGCGGCTCCAGGTAGGCCACCGCCGCCTTCATCACCTCCGCGGAGGTGAGCACGAACGGCAACTGCATGGCCCCGGATCCGAACAGTTCCCCCACCGTCTTCATGCCGGCCAGCAGGGTGTCGTTGATGATCTCCAGCGCCGGCCGGGTCTGCAGAGCCTCGTCCAGGTCGGCCTCCAGCCCACCCCGCTCGCCGTCCACGATGCGCCGCTGCAGCCGCTCGCCCAGCGGCAGCGACGCCAATTCGGCCGCCCGGGACTCCCGCCCGGCCGCGGCGGTGGCGCCCTCGAACATGGTCAGGATCTCCGACAGCGGGTCGTAGCCCTCCCGCCGCCGGTCGTACACCAGGTCCAGCGCGACGGTGCGCTGCTGCTCGGGGATCCGGGACATCGGCAGGATCTTGGACGGGTGCACGATCGCCGAGTCCAGCCCGGCCTCCACGCATTCGGCCAGGAACACCGAGTTGAGCACCTGCCGGGCGGCGGGGTTGAGCCCGAACGACACGTTGGACACCCCGAGGGTGGTGTGCACGTCCGGATGCCGCCGCTTGATCTCCCGGATGGCCTCGATGGTCTCGATGCCGTCTCGCCGGGTCTCCTCCTGGCCGGTGGCGATCGGGAAGGTCAGGCAGTCGAGGAGGATGTCGTGCTCGGCCATGCCCCAGGTGCCGGTCAGCTGCTCGATGAGGCGCTCACCGATGGCCACCTTGTGGTCGCGGGTGCGGGCCTGGCCCTGCTCGTCGATGGTCAGCGCCACCACGGCGGCGCCGTGCTCGCGCACCATGGGCATCACCCGGGCCAGCCGGGAGTCCGGTCCGTCGCCGTCCTCGAAGTTGACCGAGTTGATGATGCACCGGCCCCCCAGGCGCTCCAGGCCGGCCTGGATCACCGGCGGCTCGGTGGAGTCCAGCATGGTGGGCAGCGTGGAGGCGGTGGCCATCCTGGCCGCGAGCTCGGCCATGTCCTCGGCGCCGTCCCGGCCCACGTAGTCCACGCACAGGTCCAGCAGGTGGGCCCCGTCCCGGGTCTGTGCTCGGGCGATCTCGGTGCAGTCGTCCCACCTGCCGGCCAGCATCGCCTCGCGGAACGCCTTGGACCCGTTGGAGTTGGTGCGCTCGCCGATCATCAGGAACGACGCGTCCTGCTCGAACGGCACCGTCTGGTACAGCGAGGACACCCCGGGCTCCGGGCGGGGCCGGCGGCGGGCCGGTTCGGCCGCGCGCACCGCCTTGACCACCTGCGCCAGGTGCTCCGGCGTGGTGCCGCAGCAGCCGCCGACCAGGCGGGTGCCGAACTCGCCGACGAACCCGGCCAGCGCCTGCGCCAGGTCCTCGGGCGTGAGCGGATAGACGGCGCCGTGCGGGCCGAGCTGCGGCAGCCCCGCGTTGGGCATCACCGAGATGTTGGTGGTGGCGTGCCGGGACAGGTAGCGCAGGTGTTCGGACATCTCGGCGGGGCCGGTGGCGCAGTTCAGCCCGATGGAGTCCACGCCCAGCGGCTCCAGCGCCGTGAGCGCCGCTCCGATCTCGCTGCCCAGCAGCATGGTGCCGGTGGTTTCGACGGTGACGTGGACCAGCAGCGGCACCCGCTCGCCGTGCGCCGCCATCGCCCGGTTGGCGCCGATGATGGCCGCCTTGGCCTGCAGCAGGTCCTGGCAGGTCTCCACCAGCACCGCGTCGATGCCACCGGCCAGCATCCCGGTGACCTGCTCGGCGTAGGCGTCGCGCAGGGCGGCGAACGTGGTGTGGCCCAGGGTGGGCAACTTGGTGCCGGGCCCCAACGAGCCGATGACGAACCGCGGCTCGCCGGGTGTGGAGAACTCGTCGGCGACCCCGCGGGCGATGTCGGCGGCGGCCCTGGCCAGTTCACCGATCCGGTCGGAGATGCCGTACTCGCCCAGGTTGGCCAGGTTGGCGCCGAAGGTGTTGGTCTCGATCGCCTCCACGCCGGCCTGCAGGTAGGCGCGGTGCACGCCGGCGACGATGTCCGGCCTGGTCACGTTGAGGATCTCGTTGCAGCCCTCGTGGCCGGCGAAGTCGTCCAGCGACGGGTCGGCGGTCTGCAGCATGGTGCCCATGGCGCCGTCGGCCACCACGACGTGATCCGCCATCGCGGCCAGCAGCCCGGCCGTCGGGGTGTCCGATGCTGATGTCCCCGGCGTTGCTGGTGTTGCTGATGTCGCTGTCACCGCCTCAGGGTAATGGGGTGCGCCCGCCGATCGTCGTAGTGTGGGGTGGTGATCGAGCGGGCGCCGCTGCGTGATCCGATGATGATCGCAGCGTTCGAGGGGTGGAGCGACGCCGGGGACGCGGCGTCGGCGGCGGTGGAGCATCTGAGCCTGACCTGGGACGCCGAGCCGTACACCGAACTGGACCCGGAGGGCTACTACGACTTCCAGGTGACCAGGCCGACGGTGACGATGCTCGGCGGCGTCACCCGCACGGTGGTGTGGCCGACCACCCGGATCACCGCCTGCCGGCTTCCGGACGCCGCCCACGACGTGCTGCTGGTGCATGGCATCGAACCGAACTTCCGGTGGCGGGCGTTCTGCGCCGAACTGGTGAAGGTCGCGCTGGACAACGACGTCCAGATGGTGGTGACGCTGGGCGCCCTGCTGGCAGATGTGGCACACACCACGCCGATCCAGGTGACCGGTTCCGCCCAGGACGAGCAGACGGCGCAGCGCCTGGGGGTCGAGGCATCCAACTACGAGGGGCCGACCGGCATCACCGGGGTGCTGCAGGATGCGATGGTGCAGTCCGGTGTGCCGTCGGTGTCGCTGTGGGCGGCGGTGCCGCACTACGTGTCGGACCCGCCCTCGCCGAGGGCGACCCTGGCGCTGCTGCACCGGGTGGAAGAGGTGCTGGACGTCGAGGTGCCGCTCGGCGCGCTGCCGCAGCAGGCCGACGAGTGGGTGGCGGAGGTCAGCCGGCTGGCCGCCAAGGACAGCGAGATCAGCGACTACGTGCGCTCGCTGCAGGAGCGGGACGACAGCTCCGAGCAGATCAAGCCCATCTCGGGTGAGTCGATCGCCGAGGAGTTCGAGCGGTACCTGCGCCGGCGCGGCCCAAGATCCGGCCACTGACGCCGGCAGCCGTCCGGCCAGGCGATCCCCATGGTGGTCGGAGGCGGATGCGCACCCACCCCGCATGCACGAACTTTGTCCCACCAGTCACAGGGGTCACAAAACCGCGAGGTTGATGCATGCCTGCGAAGTTGATCCACGCGGCCGCTGGGGGGCTCCCGGGGGGTCAGTCCCGGAGCGCGAGTCCCAGCAGGGCGTCCGCCGCCACGGCCACCTCGTCACCGGCCAGCGAGGCGTCTGCCGCCCAGGCATCCAGCGCCCGCAGCGCCCGGGGGCTGTCCAGGTCGTCGGCCAGCGCCTCCCGGATCACCGTCACCGTCTTGTCGGCCGGCTCCCCGGTCCGCGCCGCCGCCGCCCGCCAGGTCGCCATCCGGGACGTCGCCCGCTCCAGCAGATCGTCCGACCAGGGCCGGTCGCTGCGATAGTGCCCGTCCAGCAGCGCCGCCCGGATCGCCAGCGGGTCCGCGCCGTCGGACGCCAGGCGGGACACGAACGCCAGGTTGCCCAGCGACTTGGACATCTTCTCGCCGTCCAGGGTCATCATCCCGGCGTGCACGTAGTGCGCCGCGAAGGGGTGCTCGCCGGTCAGCGCCTCGGCGTGCGCGGCGGAGCACTCGTGATGCGGGAAGATCAGGTCCGATCCGCCGCCCTGCACGTCGATCCGGGCGCCCAGCCGGTCCGTGGCGATCACGGCGCACTCGATGTGCCAGCCGGGCCGGCCGCGACCCGCCGGCGACTCCCAGGCCGGCTCGCCGGGCCGCTCGCATCGCCACAGCAACGGGTCCAGCCGGTTCCGCTTGCCCGGCCGGTCCGGGTCGCCGCCGCGCTCGGCGGACAGCGCCAGCATGGTGTCCTCGTCGTAGCCCGACTCGTATCCGAACCGGCCGGTGGTCGCGATGTCGAAGTACACGTCCGGGTGCTCGGCGTCGTCCACCCGGTAGGCGGCGCCGGCGTCCAGCAGGCGGGTCACCGCGGCGGACACCCGGTCCATCGCCTCCACCGCGCCGACGTACTCGTCGGGTGGGATGACCCGCAGCGCCGTCATGTCGGAGCGGAACAGGTCCGTCTCCCGCCGCGCGAGGTCGCGCCAGTCGATGCCCTGCTGGATGGCGCGCTCCAGCAGCGGGTCGTCGACGTCGGTGACGTTCTGCACGTAGTGCACCCGGTGCCCGGCGGCGCGCCAGTACCGGTTGACCAGGTCGAAGGCCAGGTAGGTGGCTGCGTGCCCGATATGCGTGGCGTCGTACGGGGTGATGCCGCATACGTACATGGTCGCGGTGAGCCCCGGATGGGTGGGGCGAACGGACCCGATTGCGGTGTCGTACAGCCGTAGCGCCGGTGACGGGCCGCTGCACGGTGGGATCTTCGGACTCGGCCACGCCTGCACATCTCTCACCCTATCGAGGGCGCGGCGATGGCTCGGACGGGGAGGGCTCGGCTCGCTCGACACCCGCCCTGAATATGTGCCGCCAGATTCCGGCGCGGCCACCGCACACCTGCCCCCACCTGCGACGACATCGGGCATGGCCACCGGGGTCGGCGATCTCGGGGCAGGTTTTCAGATTTGATGCCACTTCGTGGCGCCCGCGGATGGATGAAACT
>JBIQML010000303.1:0-6161 GCA_044463405.1 Nakamurella lactea
GCCAGCAGCCCGATGATCAGCCAGGACACCCGGCCGGTGGTCAGGTACACCATCACCAGCAGCACGCCGAACAGCAGCAGCGCGGTGCCCAGGTCGTTGCCCAGCACCAGCACGATCAGCGCGAACGCCAGCAGCAGCACCAGCGGGCCCAGGTCGCGCACCCGCGGCAGCACCAGGCCCAGGAAGCGCTTGCCCGCGGTGGACAGCAGGGTGCGCTTGGACACCAGGAACGCGGCGGCGAACACGATCAGCGCGATCTTGGCGAACTCGCCCGGCTGGATGGACAGCAGTCCGGGGATCTTGATCCAGATCTTGGCGCCGTTGACCTCGGAGAACCGGCTGGGCAGCGCGGCCGGGATGGCCAGGAACACCAGACCGGCCAGCGCCAGCGTGTACGAGTAGCTCTGCAGCGTGGTGTGGTCCCGGACGATCAGCAGCACCAGCAGGAACAGCACCAGCGAGATGCCGGTCCACAGCAGCTGCAGCGGGGCCTGCGGCGCGGCGTCGCTGCCGCGGGCCGCCGACGCCAGGTCCAGCCGGTAGATCATCACCAGGCCCAGCCCGTTCAGCAGCGCCACCAGCGGCAGCAGCAGCGGGTCGGCGTACGGCGCCAGCGCGCGGATGATGATGTGGGCGATGGCGAACGCGCCCAGGTAGCCGCCGCCGTAGTACAGCAGCTCCCAGTGCAGGGCCTGGCTCTGGTTCAGCTCCACGATCACCAGGGCGGCGGTGACGATGATCGCGGCGAAGATCAGCAACCCCAGCTCGGCGCCCCGGCCGGTGCGGCGCCGGGGGCTCGTCAGGCCGGGTGTGGCACCGGTCTGCCGGGCGGGCGCACTCACCCGACCACCCGGCAGGAGACACCGGGCACCGGGGCGGCGGGGGCGAGCGGGGTGCCCGAGGTGCTGGATCCGGCGGTGACGGTGTGCGTCACGGTCACGGTGGGCGTACCGGCGGTGACGGTGGAGACCGGAGCCGTGCTGGTCGGGGGAGCATTGCCCGTCGGCGGAGCCCCACCGGCGGTGTCGTGGTCGGTGGTCTGCCGGGTGGTGGTCGTGTGCACGGTCCTGGTCGGATCGGTCGATCGGGTGCCCGGGGTGCGCGTGCCGGGCGTGACGGCGTCGACGGCGGGGTGCAGGGCTCGCTGGATGGCCGCCACCAGGCCGTTGGGCGGGGGCGTGACGGTGACCTGCACCGTCAGGGTGGTCGGCGGCGGTTCGAGGGTGACGACGCCGCCGCCGGCCCTGGCGGTCGCAGCGGTCGCGCCGGCGGTGGAGGTCCCCGTGACGCGGCCGGACGCTGCGTCGGCGGCGGTGCGCTCGGCGTACGCGCCTGAGGTCCGGTGCGCGGCGTCGACCCCGGTGGGCGTCGACCGGAGGGACGTCGCCGTGCGGGTCCCTCTGTGGCGCGCCTTGGCCGTCGTGCCGGTCTTCGCCGCTTTGCTGGTCTTCCCCGCCTTCCCTTTCGCAGTCCTTCCCGACGTGGCCGTTGTGCCGGTCTTCGCGGACCTGGACGTTGGGGCGGCGGTGCCGGTGGCCGGTGAGGTGGTCTGCCGGCCCGACGGTCCGGTGTGCCGTGCCGAGGTGGTCGGACCCGTCGCGGAGTCGAGGGTGCCCTCGGTGGCCCCGGGCGTATCCGAGCCGCCGGCGCCAGGGCTGCCGGCGGCCGAGGATCCGGCCGTGCTGGACTCGGGGGCGCCCGACCCGGAGCCGCCGGCCGTCTCGGGGCAGGGCGGCAGCAGCTCGCCGGACAGCCGGTCCATCACGCCGCGGGCGTCCGTCAGGCTGGTTGCCGGGATGCCGGCCAGCACCTGGTTGCGCGCCCCCTGCTGCAGGTCCGTCACCCGGATCGGGGTGCAGCTGGTCCGGTTGGCGCAGGACGTCTCCTGGAACGAGGAGAAGTGAAAGCCCAGCAGGGAGCCGTTGACGCCGCGGAACACCGCCACCAGGTTGTTCTGCGCGCCGACGTAGTACTGGCTGCGCACCCACAGCGTCGATCCGGCCAGCGCCACCAGCACCAGGGCGACGATCGCGACGGTCAGCGCGCCCCGCCGCTGCCAGGGCTTGCGCGAGGATCGCCGGGGCGCGCGCCGGGTTCCGGCCGCCAGGACCGCGCCGTCCCCGTCACCGTCCGGTGCGGAGTCGTCCCGGTCTTCGTCACCGCCGTCCTGGTCGTCCTCGTCACCGTCGTCGTAATTCCCGTCCTCGTCGACCAGTTCGGCCGGCGCGCCGGGTTCCTCCGGGATCGGTGGCAGCGGCACCCTGGGCATCTCCCTGGTGAGCTGCTGGATGGGGCCGGTGGCGTCCGGGTCGTCCGCCGCTGCGGGCACCATCACCGGTCCGGGCACCGGGGACACCCCGGTGTCGACGACGTCCGCGACGATGACCGTCACGTTGTCCGGGCCGCCGCGTAGCAGCGCCCGCTGGATCAGCACGTCGGCGGCACGTTCCGGGTCCGGGTCGGCGAGCGTGTCGGCGATCGGCTCCGCGCCCACCACGCCGGACAGGCCGTCGCTGCACAGCAGGTAGCGGTCGCCGGCGCGGACCTCGCGCAGCGCCAGGAACGGGTCGAGGTCGGTGCCGTTCAGGGCGCGCAGCAGCAGGTTCCGCTGCGGGTGGTGGGCGGCCTCGTCCTCGGTGATGCGGCCGTCGTCGACCAGGGACTGCACGAACGTGTCGTCGTGCGTGAGCTGGTGCAGCACGCCGCTGCGATACAGGTAGGCCCGGGAGTCGCCGACGTGCGCCATGCCGACCCGGTCGCCGTCGAACAGCATGGCGGTGACGGTGGTGCCCATGCCGTCCAGTTCGGGGTTGTCGGCGACCACCTCGGCGATGGCCTCGTTGCCCTCCCGGGTGGAGGCGACCAGGTCGGAGAGCAGGTCCGCGGCGGGGGCGCGGTCGTTGAGCGGGGCGAACGCGGCGACGACGAGCCGGGAGGCGGTGTCGCCGGCGGCGTGCCCGCCCATGCCGTCGGCAATCACCAGCAGCCGGTTGCCGGCGAAGACGGAGTCCTGGTTGGTGGCGCGGATCAGGCCCCGGTCGGAGCGGGCGACGTAGCGCAGGGTGTGGGTCGGCGGGGCTGCGTCGCGGCTCGGATGCGGGCCTTGGGGGCTGGGGGCGGTGCTGGGGCCGGTGCCTTGGCTGGGTCCGGAGCCGGTGCTCCGGCTGGGTGCGGTGCTGCTGCCGGGGCCGGTGGTCTGGCGCCCGCCGGCTTCTCGTTGATCGAGCACCCGTTCTTCGGGGTGAGCACCTGGGATTTCGGGTGCTCGGTTCGAAAACCGGGTGCTCGATGAGCCGTCTGGGTCGCCCTCCGCGCCCGCAACGTCATCGCGAAGGTGCTGGTCCGCTCCGCCGTCGCTCGGCGCGGATGGTTCGCTCGGGTCTTCGCGGGCGGGCCCTGCCCCTTCGCGGCGACGGGCCTCGTCCGCTCCGCCCTCACTCACGGGCGAAGCTCCAGGACGGAGCGGCCGATGCGGATCGGCACACCGATCGGCACCGGCGTCGGTGCCGTCACCCTGGTCCGATCCAGGTAGGTGCCGTTGGTGGAACCGAGGTCTTCCAGCGCGTACCCGTCACCCTGCTGCACCAGGCGGGCATGCCGGGTGGATGCGTAGTCGTCGTCCAGCACCAGGGTCGAGTCCTCGGCCCGGCCGATCAGGATCGGACCGCCGCCGAGCCGGAGCCGGGTGCCCGCCATGGCGCCGGCCGTCACCACCAGCATGGTGGGCTGCGAGCCGGCCGTCACCGCCCCTGCAACCCCGCGGCGCTGCTGCCTGCGCGACGCCGCCGTCACCCCCACCCGACCCTCGGATGCCACCCGCAGATCCGACCGGATCACACGGATCGCGGCGAGGATGAACAGCCAGAGCAGGATCAGGAATCCCACCCTGGACAGCTGCAGGATCAGCGCGGGCACGTTGTCGGGGCTACCGGAGGTTGAACACGACCGTCGAGTGCCCGATGCGGATGACGTCACCGTCGGCGAGCTGCCAGGTCTGCACCGTGGAGCCGTTGACCGAGGTCCCGTTGGTGGAGCCCAGGTCGTGCATCACGGCCGCCTGCCCGTCGAAGTACACGTCGATGTGCCGTCGGGACACCGAGGTGTCGGGGAGCCGGAACGAGGCGTCCTGCCCGCGGCCCACGATGTTGGAGCCGCGCTGCAACTGGTACGTGCGGCCGGAGCCGTCGTCCACCGACAACACGGCGTGCACGTCGGCGGCCGGGGGAGCCGGCGGCGGCGCGTATCCCTGGGCGCCGGACGGTGACGGAGCCTGCTGGTAGCCGCTGCTCGGGTCGGGCTGGGCCGGCTGGCCGTAGCCCTGCTGGTATCCCTGCTGTCCGTACCCCTGCTGCTCGTACCCCTGCTGCTCGTAACCCGACGGCGGCTGGTAGCCGGGAGCCGGCGGCTGGCCATACGCCGGGGCGTACCCGGGTGTGGCGTTGCCCTGGGCCGAGTAGTCCGGTTGGCCGTACGCCCCGGGCTGGCTGGGCGGAGCCGGCTGGCCGTATCCCTGCTGGTAGTCAGGCTGGGCATAGCCCTGCTGTCCATAGCCCTGCTGGTAGCCCTGCTGTCCATAGCCTGGCTGCCCGTACCCCTGCTGGCCGTAGCCCGCCGCTGCCGGCTGGCTGCCAGAGGGCTGCGGCCCGGACTGCGGGTATCCATACTGCTGGGGGCCGGACTGCGGGTACCCAGGCTGGCCGTATCCCTGCTGGGGGTAGGCGTACTGGCCGGGGTCCTGGGCCTGCGGGTAACCACCCTGCTGGCCGTACTCCTGGGCGGGCTGCTGACCATATCCCTGCGGCGGGTAGCCATATCCCTGCTGCTGGTAGCCGGGCTGGGCCCCCGACGGCGGGCCGTACGACGCGGGCTGGCCGTATCCGGGCTGCTGGTACCCGGACGGATCGGCGGTCTGCTGGTATCCGGACGGGACACCCTGCTGATGGGGATCCGGCTGCTGGTTCGGGTCGTGCTGCTGGTACGGGTCGGGGACCGGCTGGGCCCCGGAGGCTGGTGATGGGGCCGCCGGCTGGTCGCCGGACGCCGGCGCGGCCTGGTGCGGGTAGCCGTACTCCTGCTGCGAACTGGCGTCGCCGGGTGGCTGCGTCATCGGTTCCACTCCTGCACTTCTGTTATACGAACGCCGGTCGACGTCCGGGTCGAGCAACGACTTGATGCGGAACTGTCCCGTGTGCAGCGCATCGGACTGTTCGAGGGTAACGGCCACATCGCCGTACGTCTCCCAGCCCCGCTCGTCCAGGTATTGGGTCAGCATGTCACTGAAGGCGGCGGACACCCGCTCGGCGTCGTTCCCGACCTCGGCCCGGTCGCTCGGCCCGAGGCGGACGATGTAGTGGTTGGGCGCCACGGTGACGCCGCCCTGGCGCTGGGTGTGGCTGGCCGCCTCGTGCTGCAGCGCGGACGCGACCTCGGCCGGTTGCACACTGCCCCCGAACAGGCGCGCGAAGGTGTTGCCGACGGCGCCCTGCAGGCGGCGCTCGATGCCTTGCAAGACCCCCACGGTCCACCTCCCGCCGGCTGCCGTCCTGTGCGTCCCCGTTCGGGGTCCCGGACCGACCGACGGGCCCGCCCCGATCATGCCTGAACCCCCGATCGTAATGGGGACGGTTGTGCGGCGAGTGAGTTGCGCGCGATCGTCCCGTCGCCTGTGACGCGCGAAGTGGCTGGTCCACGGCGGCGCGGCGGCCTGGGCCGGGCGCTGGGGCCTGGCGTCAGTGTGGCGTCTGCACGGGACTCGCGGCGGCTCCAGGACTGCGGCGGTGGGCGAGTGGCCGGCGCGGGCGAGAGGCCGGCCTGGGCGAGGCCGGCGGCGGCGCTTGGTGGTCGGCCCGCCTCGGATTCGGTGCGCTTTTGCCCGGTAACCGGACACATCCGCACCCGATCCGCGGGGCGTCAGAATCAGCAGGGCTGGACCTGTCCGATCCGGATGTTTGGGCCGGTTTGTGTGGCGCGCGGCGCCCCGGCTCGGGCGCCGTTGATGCTGGGCTTGATGTTGAGCGGGTTCGGAGGCGATCGGGCGTCGTCGCCAGCCGAAAATCGGCGCGCGGAGCACCCGCAGGCCCGTGTTAGCCTTGACGACGTTGTTAAGAGCACTGCCAGGGCAAGTGGCGAAATGGCAGACGCGCACGGTTCAGGTCCGTGTG
>JBIQML010000304.1:0-6150 GCA_044463405.1 Nakamurella lactea
CGCCGATCATCGCCGGATGCGTGCGTCCGGACGCCAGCAGGTGGCGGGCCGCCTGCGCACCGCCGTCGGTGTTGGTGGTCGCCACCGACGGAAAACGCTGCTGTCGGCCGCGGTCGCCGCGATCGTCGATGAGCACCACCGGAAGGCCGCGCCGGTGCAGGCCGGCGATGTAGTCCAGCGTCCCCTCCGGCTGGATCACCAGCAGGCCGTCGAAGGAGCTGGCGGACACCTGGCTGGAGAATCGGCGCAGCGACGCGTCTCCGCGGTGGCAGGTGTGCAGCAGCAGCCCGTAGGACTCGGACTCCAGCAGGTCGACGGCGCCCTGCAGCAGGTCCCCCATCCAGGGCCAGCGCAACGAGGGAACAAGCAGCCCGACCAGCCGGGTACGTCCGCGGGCCAGGCCGACGGCACCCGAACTGGGCACGTAGCCGAGCTCGTCGATCACCTGCCGCACCCGCGCCGCGGTGCGCCCGTCCAGGTCGGGTTTGCCGTTGAGCACCCGGGACACCGTCGTCTTGCTGACGCCGGCCCGCACGGCGACGTCGGCGATGGTGACTCGCACGCCCACCTCCGTCGTCCTGGCAGGGCCATCCGTCCCGCGCGGCCCACGGCCGTTCCCGTGCACCGCCACCGCGGATCCGGTCAACCGGAATCGCGTCCGGCACCGGTTGCGGAACCGGTTCCGACCGCAGCGTGTGACGACCCGGCGACCGTCCGGGACACCGACCGGGTACCGGGTCGAGCATCGTCGCCGCCGAGGGGAGACTCCCTCCGCGGCAACGCTTCTGGTCCGTGCTGGTCGCCCTGGCGACCAGGTGTCGTATGCCCTCAAGGGCCAGGCACCCGAGAGTCCACTCGTCGTGAGAGCGCTCCCATCACCCGGCCAAGGGTGGACCGGCCGTCGGCACCTTGTCAAGGATTTCCGGTAAATCGCCGATCAAGTTTTGGCAACGGCCCGCCGCGGCCGGCTCAGGCCGTCTGGCGGACGACGAGATGTACCGGGAGCACGGTCGCGCGCTGTGGATCGGCACCCTCGATCCGCCGCAACAACCGCTCGACCATGGTGGCGCCCAGGTCCGGTATCGGCTGGCGCACGGTGGTCAGCGCCGGCCGCGACTGCCCCGCCTCGGGAATGTCGTCGAACCCGACGACCAGCACGTCCTGCCCGACCACCCGGCCGGCCTGCTCGATGGCCCGGATCGCCCCCAGCGCCATCAGGTCCGATGCGGCGAACACCGCGTCGACCTCCGGATGGCGTTCCATCAGCGCCGTCATCGCGTCGAATCCGCTGCCGATGGTGAACTCGCCCGCCACCACCAACTCGTCCCGCACCGGCAGGCCGGAGCGATCGAACGCCTCCCGGTATCCCTTCAGCCGATCCTGCCCGGCGCACATGTCCTGCGGCCCGGTCAGCGTCGCCACGGCGCGCCGTCCTGCGGCCAACAGGTGCTCCGTCGCCTGCCGTGCGCCGCCCACGTTGTCCGCGTCCACGTAGCAGAGCGCGGCGCTGTCGGACAGCGGCCTGCCGCTGAGAACGGTGGGCACGCCGAGCCTTTCCAGGTTGACCGGCAGGTGGTCGCGGCCGTGCAGGGAGAGCACCAGCACCCCGTCGACGTGCCCGCCGGCCGCGTACTGCAGGAACCTTTGATGCTCCGCCGCGCTGGAGGCGACCGTGAACACCAGTTGATAGCCGGCCTCGGCGCTCCGGGCGTGGGCGCTGCGCAGCATGCCCAGGAAGAACGGGTCGGAGAACAGCCGATCCTCGGTCTCCTCCACCAGGAAGGCGATGGAATCGCTGCGGCCGGTCACCAGGCTGCGGGCGGCCTGGTTCGGCGTGTAGGAGAGCTTGCGGGCGGCGGCCAGCACGGCGTCGCGCGCCCCCGGGCTGACGTTGGACTCGCCGCGCAGCACCCGGCTGGCGGTCGCCCGGGACACGCCGGCCAGCGAGGCCACCGCCTCCAGGGTGGGCCGGCGCCGCCCGGCAGCATCACTGACTCTCACGATGGTTCCTCGCTGCTCGCACGGGTCTCCGCGGGCGGACTGCTCGCGCGGATCCCCGCTGCGGGACCGCTCGCGCGGGTCTCCGCGGCCGGACCGCTCGCCCGGGTCTCCTCCCCTACCGCTACCGCACAGCCCGCTGCGGTACCGCTTTGTCCGCCCATCATCCCCCGCCGCCCCCGCCGGCGAGCAGCGCCTGGACGGCGGCCAGGCCGCCGAGACCCGAGACACCACCGCCTCGGCGGGTTCCCGCGCCAGCCAGCAGGATCCGGCGGCATCCGGCGATCTGCACCCCGTGCCGGCCCGCCGGGGTGTCGGCGGGCTCGCCGTCCTCGAGCCACGGCCAGGCGAGGTCGCCGTGGAAGATGTGGCCGCCCGGCATGCCGACCGACGCCTGCACGTCCAGCGGGCTCGCCGCCTGCACGCAGGGCCGACCGTGGGAATCGGCGGCCAGGCAGCCATCCAGCGGTTCGGCGAGGTATCGCTGCAGCGAGGCCAGGGCGGCCCGGCAGGCTCGTTCCCGCATCCCGTCCGGATCGGCGCGGAACAGCGACGCCGGGGTGTGCAGGGAGAACAGCGTCAGCGTGTGGCCGGGCTCCCCGGCCATGATCGACGGGTCGGCCAGCGAGTGGCAGTAGATCTCGCACGGCAGCGGATCCGGCAGCCGTCCTGCCGCCGACTCCCGGTACGCCCGTTCCAGTTCCCGGAATCCCTCCTCCAGGTGCGTGGTGCCCGCGAACACCGCGGCCGGATCGTCCCCGGCAGCGAGGGCGGGCAGCCGGGTCAGCAGCATGTTCACCTTCAACTGGGCGCCCTCCGGGGCCGCGGTCGGCCGACCCAGCCAGCCGTCGACGGTGGCCGGCGCCACCGCCGCCAGCACCGCGCTCGAGCGCCATTCGCCGTCGGCTCCGTCACCGCGCGTGCCCAGCAGCACCCCGTCCGCGTCCTCGGCGGCCGCCACCACCTCCACGCCGCAGCGCAATTGCACGCCGAGTTCCCGCGCCCGCGCCACCAGCGCGTCCGACACGGCGCCCATGCCGCCGACCGGCACCAGCCACTCGCCGGTGCCGCGGCCGATCAGGTGGTACAGGAAGCACCGGTTGGCCAGCAGGGAATCGTCGAACAGCGAGGTGTGCGTGCCGATCAGCGCGTCGGTGGCGACCACTCCGCGGACCGTGTCGTCGGCGAACCGGCGGGCGATGGCCTCGCCGATCGGCGCCTCAACGACGTCGCGCCAGATCTGCTCCCCGGCGGCGGCCCGCACGGCCTCGCGCGCCTCCGATCGGGTGCGCAACGGCCCGGCGAGCATCGAGGCGACAACCCCGGCCAGCCGGCGCAACTCGCCGTAGAACCGTTGCCAGGCATGGAATTCGGTGCTCGCCCCGGTCAGCGCGCGAAACGAGTCTCGGGTGGCCGGACCCTCGTCGCGCTCCACCAGCAGCCCGCCGGGCACGCCGTCGCGGTCGACCGGCGTGTACGACGCCACCGATCTCTGGGCCAGCGGCAGCGCTATGCCCAGCGCGTCGACCAGGTCCGTCGGGAACAGCGACACCAGGTAGGAGTACTGCGACAGCCGGGCGGGGTGACCGTCGAACACCGCGGACCCCACCGTGGCGCCGCCCGGGTGGTCCGAGCGTTCCAGGACGGTGACGGAGTACCCGGCCTGCGCGGCCAGGATCGCCGCGACCAGGCCGTTGTGTCCGGCACCGACCACCACCACCGATGGGCTCGTCACCGCCGTCCTCCCCCTTCCCGCGCGCCGCGTGCGGCGATCCACATCCGGGTCGACGGATCCGTCGGGCCACCCGACGAGGTTATGCTCGGTCGGATCAACCGTGCGAATCGAATCGGGGAGCGAGCCGGTGAACTCGGGGCCGTACCGCGACGCGGACGACCCGCCACCACCGCCGCGGCCGGGCATGCCGGCGGCCGGTGCCGGTCGCATCCGTGGCCGGGCGACCAACAGGAATGCGGCGGTGGCCGGCCCGGTGCTGGGGATCGTCGGGCTGGTGGCCGGCTTCGCGCTCTGGGCGGCGATGTTCCGTGCCGGGGCACGCTGGACTGACCCGGCCGAGCCATCGGAGGGGAGGGGATTCGTGGCCCACCCGGGGACCACGGCAGCTGCGGTACGCGGAGGCGAGCGTGGCTCGGTGACCCCGCTGGTGCTCGGCATGGTGGTGTGCCTGCTGCTGCTCGGCGCGGCTGTCACGGCCGCCACCTCGGCGTTCCTGGACCGTCAGCGGCTGCAGAACGCCTGCGACGGCGCGGCGGCCGCGGCCGCGGATGCGGCGGAGGCGAGCTACTACGGCGGGGCGACCCGCGGCGACCGGGCCGGCGCCGCGGCGCGGGACTACCTGCGGGTGCGCAGCCCCGATGTCCAGGTCTCGGTGAATGCCTCGGGCGGATCGGTGCTGCTGACCTGCACGGCCGACTCGGCCATCACCATGGGCGGGCTCTTCCAGGTCGCCACCCTCCAGCAGTCGGTGCAGGCGGTCGGTCGCTCGGTGCTGTGACGGCCCACCACCGCCGCGGGGGTGCGTCCCGCCGTCGGCACCGGTGACTACCGTGGCCGGTTGTGGTTGCACCCCCCGCAGCGTCCTCCGCTGCGACCTCCGCTGCGTCCTCCGGCCTTGATCCGGATCACCGCGGCGCACCCATGGCGGGCCCGGACGACCACCGGCCGCGGCGCGCCGCCGGGTGGCTGCGCCGACTGCTCGGCTACTGCCTGCGGCATCGCGGCATCACCGTCACCGCCGTCACCGCCGCGGTGATCGGCACCGGGATCGGGGCGCTCACCCCGCTCCTGACCAGGGTTGCCATCGACGACGCCACCAGCGGCACCACCACGGGCATCGGCTGGGTGATCGGCGGGCTGATGGCACTGGCCGCGGTCCGGTTCATCTGCTCGTTCTTCCGGCGCTGGTCCGGTGGCCGGCTGTCGCTGGACGTGCAGCACGACCTGCGCACCGACGTGTTCGGCTCCCTGCAACGGCTGGACGGCGCCGGGCAGGACAGCCTGCGCACCGGGCAGGTGGTCTCCCGCGCGACCACCGACCTGCAGATGGTGCAGGGCATCATGTCCATGGTTCCGCTGGCCATCGGCCAGATGGTGCTGTTCGTGGCCTCGCTGGCCCTGATGCTGTGGCTATCCCCGCTGCTGACGGTGGTCGCGCTGCTGGTGGTCCCGGGCGTGGCGCTGCTGACCCGCGCCAGCCGTACCACGCTGTTCCCCGCCACCTGGGCAGCCTCGCAGTCCGCGGCCGGGGTCGCGGAGATCGTCGAGGAGGACGTCACCGGCGTTCGCGTGGTGAAGGGGTTCGGCCAGGAGCAGCGCGAGATCGGCCGGCTGCGGCGGGCGGCCCTGGACCTGTACGCGAACCGGATGCGGGCCGTGCGCTACACCGCCCGACTGACCCCGGGGCTGGCGGCGATGACCTCGCTCGGGCAGGTCGGCGTGCTGGCGCTGGGCGGGTTCCTGGCGCTGCGCGGCACCATCGGCCTCGGCACGTTCCTGGCGTTCTCGCTGTACCTGGCACAGCTGGTGCCGCCGACCCGGACGCTGTCGATGCTGCTGGTGCTCGGGCAGCAGGCGCGGGCGTCCGTCGAGCGGGTGCTGGAGATCATCGACTCCAACGCCGGCATCACCGATCCGCCGCATCCCAGGCCGGTTCCGGACGGCCCGCTGCCGGTGCGACTGGCGGGCGTGCGATTCGGCTACCTGGCCGAGGAGCCGGTGCTGCGCGGGTTCGACCTGGACGTGCCCGCCGGCAGCACGGTGGCGCTGGTCGGCAGCACCGGATCCGGCAAGTCGACGGTCTCGTTGCTGCTGCCGCGCTTCTACGACCCTCAGGCGGGCGCCGTGACCATCGGCGGGGTGGACGTGCGCGAGGTGACGCTGGCGGACCTGCGGCGGGCGGTGGGGGTGGTGTTCGAGGAGGCGTTCCTGTTCTCCGACTCGATCGCGACCAACATCGGGTACGGCCGTCCGGATGCCGGCCGCGCGGAGATCGTCGCGGCCGCGCGCGCCGCCGAGGCGGACGGGTTCATCCGGGAGCTGCCGGACGGCTACGACACGGTGATCGGCGAGCGCGGGCTGACGCTGTCCGGTGGCCAGCGGCAGCGGCTGGCGCTGGCCAGGGCACTGCTGACCGA
>JBIQML010000305.1:0-6143 GCA_044463405.1 Nakamurella lactea
CCAGGTCGCGCAGCGTGAAGCCGTCGTGGGCGGTGACGAAGTTGATCGACGCCCACGGCCGCCGCCCGTCACCGAACACGTCCTCGCTGCCGGACAGCCGGTATCCCAGGTCGCGCACCCCGGGCATGCCGCGCCAGAAGTCACGGACGGTGCCGCGGAACCGGTCGTTCCACTCGGCCCAGGTGGAGCGGAACCGGCCCAGCGCGTAACCCTCACCGGTGGCGTCCCAGGGCTCCGCGATGATCTTGCGCCGGCTCAGTAGGGGATCGGCCTCGATGGCCGTCAGCAGTGCCGAGGCCGGGTCGAACGCGGCGCCGCCCGGCCGGCCGAGCACCGGCGCCAGGTCGAACCGGAAGCCGTCCACCCCGAGCTCGCCGGCCCAGTACCGCAGCGAATCGGTGACCAGCCGGATCACCGGCAGCGGTCCGGTGTTCACGGTGTTGCCGGTGCCGGTGAGGTCCTCGCCGGGCAGGTAGTAGGTGCCGGGGGCAAGCCCGCGCAGCGACAGCGTGATCGGCCGATCTGGACCGCCCTCGCAGGTGTGGTTGAACACCACGTCCAGCAGCACCTCGATGCCGGCCTCGTGCAGCGCATCGACCATCGCCACGAACTCCTCCAGCTCGGCGCCCGGCCGGCTGGCGTATCCGGGGTGCGGGGCGAAGTACCCGAGCGTGGAGTAGCCCCAGTAGTTCGGGCGACCGGCGGCGGCCAGCGGGGGCTCTGCGGCGTGCGCGTGTACCGGCAGCAGCTCCAGGGCGGTGGCGTGCAGCGAGTGCAGGTGCTCGATCACGGCGGGATGCGCCAGGCCCAGGTAGCTGCCCCGGATCTCCGGCGGGACGGCCGGGTGCGCCCTGGTGAGTCCCCGCACGTGCGCCTCGTAGATGACGGTGTGCTCCCACGGCACGTCCGGCCGGGACGCCCTTGCGCGGACCGGCGGCGTCACCACCCCCAGCGGCACCATGCCGGCGGTGTCCACCCCGGGCGACGCCGCCGCGTCCAGGTCGTAGTCGGTGGTGTCCACCCGGCGCGCGTACGGGTCCAGCAGGATCTTGGCCGGGTCGGTGGCGGCCACCCGGTAGCCGTACCGCTGGCCGGGTCCGACGCCGGGCACGAAGGTGTGCCAGATGCCGTAGGTGAGCTCGGTCATCGCCAGCCGGCGCTCCGCGCCGAGCCGGTCGACCAGGCACAGCTGCACCGGGGAGTGGGTGGCGTCTGCCGTGTCGTCGACGGGGTGGCCGTCGGCGACCACCGCGAAGTTGGTGCCGCTGTTGGTTCCGCTGCCGGTGACGGTCGCGCCCAGCGGGAACGGGGTGCCAGGGAACGGGCTGGGCGCGCTCGTGGCACCCGACCGCTCGTCCCCTGCCGGACCCGAACCCTCGCTCACGAGAGTTGATTCTTGCCTGCCGGCTGCCGAGCGCCTCGCCGCGCCCCGGGTGGTGCCGCGCCGACGAATCGGGCATGGGCAACAATGAGCCCCGTGACGTTGTCGAACCCCCCGCCGAACCGGTTGTCCATCCGGCCCGCAGCGGACGCCGTGCTGCACCTGTGGGAGGTGACGGTGCGTCGGGGTTCGGCGATCCTGCTGGACGCGGTGTCGCTGCAGGTGATGGTGGACGAGCGGTGGGTCATCCTGGGCCCGAACGGTGCCGGCAAGTCGACCTTGATGGCGGTGGCGGCCGGTCAGATGCACCCGACCTCGGGCCGCGCGCACATCCTGGGGGAGCGCCTCGGGGCGGTTAACGTGGCCGACCTGCGGCCCCGGATCGGGCTGTCCACCGCGGCGCTGGCCTCCCGAGTGCCGCCGGACGAGGTGGTGCGGGACGTGGTGGTGTCCGCCGGGTACGGCGTGCTCGGCCGGTGGCGGGAGCGCTACGACGAGATGGACTTCGACCGCGCCGACCAGTTGATGGCGGCGATGGGCGTGGCCGAGTTGGCCCAGCGGCGGTTCGGCGTGCTGTCCGAGGGGGAGCGCAAGCGGGTGCTGGCGGCGCGGGCGCTGATGACCGACCCGGAGATGCTGCTGCTGGACGAGCCCGCGGCGGGGCTGGACCTCGCCGGGCGGGAGGACCTGCTGGCCCGGCTGTCGGCGCTGGCCCTCGATCCGATGGCACCGGCCACGGTGCTGGTGACGCACCACGTCGAGGAGATCCCGCCGGACTTCTCCCACGTGCTGATGCTGCGCGGCGGCCGGGCGGTGGCCGCCGGGCCGATCGAGCAGACCCTGACCGAGGAGTCGCTGTCGGAGACCTTCGGCACCGCGCTGTCGTTGCAGGCCCGCCGCGGCCGGTACTTCGCCTATGCGGGTTGACACCAGCGGTCCAGCCGGATGACCTGACCGGCCGACACGAGCCCGGCCACCCGAGCGCGATGAACGAGAGGACACCATGACCGAACCCCTGGTCCACGTGGAGCGCGACGGCGCGATCGGCATCATCCGGCTGGACCGGCCGCCGGTGAACGCGCTGAACTCGCAGATGCACGGCGAACTGCAGTCGGCGGCCACGGAGCTGGACACCGATCCCGCGGTGCGCGCGGTGGTGGTGCACGGGGGGCCCAAGGCGTTCGCCGGCGGGGCCGACATCAAGGAGATGGCCGACCTCGGCCCGGCGGAGATCGCGGTGTTCGGCGCGGCGCTGACCCGGGCGCTGGACGCCATCGCCAGGATCCGGGTGCCGGTGATCGCGTCGGTGACGGGATACGCGCTGGGCGGCGGGTTCGAACTGGCGCTGGCCGCCGACTTCCGGATCATCGCCGACGACGCACGGCTCGGCGTCCCGGAGATCACCCTGGGCGTGATCCCGGGCGCCGGCGGCACGCAGCGGCTGCCGCGGCTGATCGGTGCCAGCGCCGCCAAACGGATGATCTTCACCGGCCGGCCGGTGCGCGGTCAGGAGGCGGTCGCGCTGGGGCTGGCCGAGGAGGCGGTGTCGGCGGAGCAGGTGCTGGAGCGGGCGATGGCCTTCGCCGGACAGCTCGCGGCCGGGCCCACGGCGGCGCTGGCCGCGGCCAAGCGGTGCATCGACGACGGTCTGGACGTCGACCTGGCGACCGGGCTGCGGATGGAATCGGCCGCGTTCGCGTCGCTGTTCGCGACCGAGGACCAGAAGACCGGCATGGCCAGCTTCATCGCCGACGGCCCCGGCAAGGCAACCTTCTCCGGACGCTGACCCCCTCCCGCCACGCATGGATCAACTTTCCCGGCATGGATGAAGTTGGCGATGATGTGACTGGAGTGGCCTGCGGGACGAACTTGGTGCATGCCTGCGAAGTTGATCCATGCGGGACCGGGGGCGGTTGCGGGACCGGGGGCGGTTGCGGGACCGGGGGCGGTTGCGGGACGGCGGGCGGGGGCTGATGGCCTACCGGTTCACGCTCGAGGACGTGGCGTTCCTGGCGTCGCCGGCCGGTGACCGGGTGCTGGCCGGCGCCGCCGACCTCGCCCTGGGCGACGCCTCGCTGCTGGCGGACCTGACCCGGCTGCGCCGATCGGCCGGAGAGCACGCCGGCGCGGTCGCCGAGACGGTCCGGCTGCGCCGCCGGGCGCAGCAGCGCGGCGGTGACGGGGTCTCCGGCCGGCTGTTCACCGACTGGTTGTTCACGGACACTGCGCTGCAGCAGGCGCCGCCTCCGCCGGTCGCCGCCCACCGCGCCGGCCGGATCGCCGCATGGCTGGCCGAGTCCGGCACCGCCGGTGTGCACGATGTCACCTGCTCGGTGGGCGCGGACCTGGCCGCGCTGGCGGCCACCGGGACACCGGCCGTCGGCTCCGACCTCGACCCGGTCCGGCTGGCCATGGCCCGGCACAACCTGCACCGCTCCGGCCTGCCCGTCCGATTGCTGCGCGCCGACGCCCGCACGGTCACCACCCGGGGGCTGCTGCGCTACGCCGACCCGGCCCGGCGGGACATCACCGGCAGGCGGATCAGCTCCGCGGACACCATCCCGCCGATCGCGGAGCTGGACGCGGCCGATCCGGAGAATCCGGCGGTGCTGCGGTTGCCGCCCGGCATCGACTACCCCGCGCTGGACCGGGCCGGCGAGATCGAGATCGTCTCCTGGAACGGAACCGTCCGGGAGGCGGTCTCGTGGCCCGCGGCGCTGTTCACGGCGCGGCGCAGGGCGACCGTGCTGGCCGGTGACGGGATCACCGAGCAGCTCACCGACGCGGATGACGACGACGCGCCCGTCACCGCCGCCGACGCCTTCCTGGTCGATCCCGACCCTGCCGTCGTACGCGCGCACCTGGTGCGGCAGTACGCCGCGCGCCACCGGCTGTCGCTGCTGGACCCGCACCTGGCGTACCTCACCGGGCCGACCCCGCCCCCGGGGGTCCGCGCGTTCCGGATCACCGACGCGGCGCGCTACTCGGAGCGAACCGTGCGCGACTGGGTGCGTCGAGACGGGGTCGGCACGCTGGAGATCAAGCAGCGGGGCACGCCGGTGATCCCCGACGAGCTTCGCCGCCGGATCCGTCCCGCCGGCGACACCAGGATCGCCAGGACCCTGGTGATCGCCCGGATCGGCCGCGAGGCGCGGGCGTTCTGGTGCCGGGCCATCCCGGCTGCCGGATGAAGATCATCAAGGCATAGCGTTGCCCCTCGTGATCGAGCAGCCGGCGCCGGACGGACCCGCGGGGGATCCCGCGCTGCCCGGCGCCGGCCCGCGGGCAGGGGTCAACGTGCGCGGCGTCGCGCTGGTGTCGGTGGCCCACGTGGTCGACGACATCTACCAGGGCGTGGTGCCGGCGATGCTGCCGTTCCTGGTCGCCGAGCGGCACTACAGCTACGCGGCGGTGTCCGGCCTGACCCTGGCGGCCACCGTGCTGTCCTCGGTGGCGCAGCCGGCGTTCGGGATCTGGACGGACCGTCGTGCCAGGCGCTGGCTGATCCCGGCCGGCATGCTGCTGGCCGGTGTCGGCGTGGCGCTGGCCGGCCTGATGCCGAACTACGCGCTGACCTGGCTGGTGATCGCCGCGTCCGGCCTGGGCATCGCCGCCTTCCACCCGGAGGCCGCCCGCGCCGCGCGACAGGCGGCGGGCCGGAACAACCGTGCCATGAGCGTCTTCGCCCTCGGCGGCAACGCCGGGTACGCGCTGGGCTCGCTGATCGCCACCCCGGTGCTGCTGTCGGTCGGCCTGCGCGGCACCGCGCTGCTGGTGCTGCCGGCCGTGGTGATGGCGGCGATCCTGACCCGGGCGCTGGGCCGCACCCTGGACCGCCGGGACAGCCGCCGGCCGCCGCCCGAGATGCCCACCGGCACCGACGACTGGCGCTCGTTCCTCACCCTCACGTCCGTCGTCATCGTGCGTTCGATCATGTTCTTCGGCGTCAGCTCGTTCGTGGCGCTGTACTTCATCCACCACCTGGGCACCTCGGCGGCGACCGGCAACGCGGCGCTGACCGTCTTCCTGGTCACCGGCGCGGTGGGGACCCTGCTCGGCGGGTGGCTCGGGGACCGGTTCAGCCCGCTGGTGAGCATCCGGGTCGGCTTCCTGCTGGCCATCCCGGCGCTAGCCGGGGTGGTGCTCGCCGGGTCGGCGGCGGTGGCGATGGTGTGCGTGGCGGCGGCGGGCATCGCGGCCTACCTGCCGTTCAGCGTGTTCGTGCTGCTGGGCCAGGACTACCTGCCGAACCGCATCGGCACCGCCAGCGGCGTCACGGTCGGCCTGGCCGTGTCGGTCGGCGGGCTGTTCAACCCGTTGCTGGGCGCGCTTGCCGATGCCACCAGCCTGCGCTGGGCGCTGACCGTGCTGATCGCGCTCCCCCTGGTGGCGCTGCTGATCGCCGGCTTCCTGCGCATGCCCGGCACCCCCAAAGCGGGTCGTGGGTCCCGGATCGCGGCATAGCGCGTCGTGGCACCCACGACCCGGGCGGGGGATCCGCCCAGTAGGCTCACCGCTCGTGACCTTCGACCTGTTGCCCGCCGTCGACGTCGCCGATGGCCGCGCCGTCCGGCTGGTGCAGGGCCGCGCCGGCACCGAGACCAGCTACGGCCCTCCGCTGCAGGCCGCGCTGGACTTCCAGTCCGCCGGCGCACGCTGGATCCATCTGGTCGACCTGGACGCGGCGTTCGGCCGGGGTTCGAATGCGGCGCTGCTGGCGGAGGTGGTCGGCGCGCTGGACATCGACGTGGAGCTGTCCGGC
>JBIQML010000306.1:0-6141 GCA_044463405.1 Nakamurella lactea
CGGAAGGTCGGGGAAGTCGCTCGCCTTGAGCTTGCAGTAGCCCATGATCTGGCCGGTCGCCTCGGCCCAGCCGCTCTCGACGAGCGCCCGGGCGATCCGGAACGGATTCGACCCGTCGCCCACCGCCGAGTAGAAGGTGAGCCCGGCGTCGACGGAGCCGCGCAGCCCGGACGGCGCGAGCGGCCGCAGCACCGTGAACCGTCGATGAATCTCGGCCGCGAACGGTGCGACCGCCATCTCCTGGTGGGCGGCCGCCCATTTGATCATGTCTCGCATCCCGGAGCAGAAGTCGCCCTGGCGCTTTCCGCTGGGGGTGACGGCGGATTTCGGCGGTTCCGGTTCGTCGTGGAACGTCACGTAGATCGGATCGGCGTGCCCGTACAGCGTGAACATCCCGCCGGCCCGACCGTTGATCTCGTTGCTGATTCGCGCCGCGACCGGATCCAGCACCTGATTGACGATCTGGCTCAGCTGCGCGCGGGCGTTCGCCTCCGGGACCAGGTTGCTGATGGACGACTTCAGATCGTTCGTCAGCGACCGCTCGGCGTTGCGCAGGAAGTCGGTCACGGCCTTCTGCTCGACCTGAACGGTGACCGCGGGACCGTCGATGCGTTCCGGGCCCGCCGCCCACTCCGCCGGCTGCCGACCGGTGACGAAGTCCATGTAGGCACGGTGATCACCGGCGACGAACGTGTTCAGCGTGGCCGGGATCACCAGGCCGGGGTGGTCCGCCTGGTCGACCAGCGTCCAGGTCGCCGCGGCGCCGGGCAGCATCAGTTCCGGAATCTTGCCACCCGCCACCGTGATGCAGTCCACCAGCGCCGGCGGCCACTTCTCGCTCAGCGGGTGCGCGCGGGCGATGTACCGGCCGGTGATGTCCGGCTCGTTACCGAGGGCCACCCTGGTGTACTGGGGTTCCACCGTGACGATCAGCTTCTGTCCGTTCAGGTAGCTCATCAGCATGCTGGCGGCGCCGAGCGCCGTGGCGGCGAACCGCAGCGCCTGGAATGCCGGCTCGGTGATGGCGTTCACGGTGGCCTGCACGACGCCTCGGGCCAGTTCGACGGCGTAGTTCCAGATGTTCGCCAGCGCCCTGACGATCGAGCCGAAGAACCCGCCGCTCGTCGGCACCGTCAGCTTCAGCGCGTCGAACACGTTCTTGATGGTGGTGGCGAGGAACTGGGTGGCGAGGGTGCATGGCTGTTCGGCGGTGACGGAGTTCCCGGCGTGCGCGAAGCCGGCCGCCGGAACGGCAATCGCTGCGGGCGAGACGACGCGCGATGCCGGGCCCGAGCCCGCAGCGGTGCTGGCACCGGCCGACGGGCGTCGAAGCCCCGGAGCGGTGACGGACGGATCCCCGGAATCGCCTGCTGCGGCCCGCACCATCGCGGCCAAGTCGGCGACGAACAGAGTCACCACCACGGTGGGGAAGATCAGGTCGGCGGTGCTGGTGGCGGTCACCCGGTCTCCCATGGTGGCCCGCGCCGTTCGTGCCGCGTCGCTGGTGCCCTTGGCCGCCCAGGCCAGTAGCACGTAGCTGATCGGCGGGGCGCCGACCGGCATCGGCGCCACGGAATCCAGGTCGGCCCCGACCACGCCGCCGCCGGCGGCCTGCTCGGCGAGCATCCGCTCGACCTGGATCCCGGTGAAGGCCAGCGCGCCGGACGGGATGTCGGCCCGCTCGTCGGTGACGACCAGCACGCCGGCGCCGGCGAGATCCGCCCGGCTGACCGCCGGTCGCGGCACTGGCACGCCGCTGCCGGGTGGGGATGATGGTGCGGGGCCGGTCCCGGGGGACGTGGCCGGCGGTAGGGATGGTGTCGCCGGCGCTGTCGTCGATGCGGCGGCCGAGGACTGGGTGCCGGGTGGAGAGCCGGCGCCGGATGCGGTCGCGGTACGGGAGCCCGCAGCGGCCGGTCCGGACGGATCCCCCGGCCCGAGGGGATCACCGGAACAAGCGGCGGCGACCACCATCGCGGCCACCAGCAACAGACCCAACACCCCTCGCCGCGCGGGCGCGAGCATGGCGCCTCCAGTCGTAAGATAGACCAGGAGTCTATTCCGAATAGACGGCGAGTCTAACTGCGTGGCGAAGGGGTGTCCAGAGGAATTGACGGGCCGAGGAACGAGGCCGTACCGCACCGCGATCAGGCGCGGGGACGCCCCAGAGAAGATCCTGCAGGCCGCGGCAGAGCTGTTCGCGTCCAACGGGTATGGGGCGACCTCGATCATGGACATCGCCGCGGCCGCGTCGGTCGCACGTCCCACCGTGTTCGCCGCGGTCGGCACCAAGCCGGTGATCTTCCGCGCCGTGCTGGAGGCCGCCGTGGCCGGCGACGGACCGACCGCGCCGGCGCTCGATCTGCCCTGGGTGCGGCAGGTGCTGGACGAGCCGGACGCGCGCCGGATGCTGCATCGGCACGCGCACGCCATTCGCCTGGTGGGCGAGCGGATCTCGGATCTGTACTGGGCCGCCGAGTGCGCCGCTGAGACCGACCCGGAGGTGCGAGAGGTGTTCCGGGCGATCGACGACGACCGGCTCGCCGTCGGCCGGGCGGTGGCCGAGGTGTTGGCCCGCCGGGCACGGCTGCGGAACGGCTACGACGCCACCGGCGTCGCCGAGGTGCTCAACGCCGTGGTGTCGCCTGCGGTGTGGCGGGCGCTGGTGCGTGACTCCGGATGGTCGCCGGACCGGTGGGAGGCCTGGGCCGGCGAGAGCACCTGCCGGATCCTGCTGGCCGAGGGCGATTGAGGCCGGCACCCGATCCGAACCTGTTGCGCCATGCCGTATCCGGTGGAAGGGTGGGCGAGTTGATCCGGTCCGGGAGGTTTCATGACGTCCAGGCGAGTGCTCGCCCGATGTGCGGCGGTGCTCGCCGCCGTGCTGATCGTGCCGATCGGCGGCATCGCCGCGGCCAGTCCACCGCCGGGACACTCCCTCGGGAGCGGGCCGACCCGCATCGGCCAGGTGGGTCCGATCGCCCCGGACAATCCGCGCCAGCAGCCGTTCGCCTGCGTCACCCAGCTGACGGCGCTGGGCCAGCCGGTGGTCGACAACCACAGCGGGGTCGGCTATCCCGTCACCGATGCCAGCGGTGACGTGACCGGCTACAGCGCCGACTGTGGTGCACCCACCCGGGTTGATTACTTCTATCGCGCCGTCGGTGACGACCCGACCGCCGATCTGCACCCGTACGATCCGACCGACCCACCGGCCGACGTCGCCACCACGAACGTCAACGGCCGGACCGTGCCGTTCATCGTGCGCTACGAGCGCGGCACCATCAACCGGTTCATCTACTCGATCGCCCTGCTCACCCCGCATCCCGACGTCGCGCACCCGAACCGGCCGGACCGCTCCGGCTGGAACCACGACCTGATCTTCTACTTCATCGGCGGCACCGGGGTGGGGCACACCCAGGCGCACGAAGGCAACGCGCTGAGCGCCGTCCAGCGGCCGGGCGAGCAGACCGGCGCGCTGGCGCTGCTGTCCCGCGGCTACGCCGTGATCAACTCGACCGGCGCCGCGACATCCACCACCTACAACCTGGTGCTGACCGGCGAGACCGCTCACATGGTCAAGCAGCAGTTCGTGCAGGCCTACGGGCACCCGCGCTACACCTTCGGGCTGGGCGGCTCCGGCGGCGCCGTGCAGCAGTTCGTGTACGCCCAGAACGACCCCGGCCTGCTGGACGCGCTGATCCCGATCCAGCCGTTCCCCGACATGATCACCCAGGTGAATCCGGTCGGCGACTGCGAGCTTCTCGAGTACTACATGGACGTCGTGGACGCGCAGGTGAACGGCACCGGCACCACCGACCAGGTGTGGACCACCTGGGCCAGCCGGCAGCAGGTGCTCGGATTCCACGGCATCGACGGCTTCCCGACCGAGAACGCCATCGGCAGTTCGGCGGGGCCGGGGTCGGACGTGTGCCTGGAGGAGTGGCGGGGCGCCGTTCCGCTGTTCTTCAACCCGCTGTGGGGCGCCAGCACCGAGGGCAGCTTCCAGTACATCGACCCAGCCGTGCTGGCCGACACCCCGATCGGCTACTTCGACGACCTGCTGCCGATCTTCGGGACCATCCCCGGCACCGACATCGCCCGCGGCACGTTCAACAACGTCGGCGTGCAGTACGGGCTGCGGGCGCTGCAGCGCGGCGAGATCACCACCAAGCAGTTCCTGGACCTCAACGCGCACATCGGCGGCTGGAAGCCTCGGCAGGACATGGTGGAACCCGGCTGGCCGTACCAGGGATCGCCCACCCCCGGCAACATCGACCCGTGGAGCTCGCGCAACGGCACCGCCGTCGACCACCTGGCGCCGGGCGACGTGGCCCCGCGCAGCACCGGGAGCCTGGCGGCGATGCGGGCCGGCTACCGCTCCGGGCTGGTGTTCCGCGGCGACATCGACCAGCCGATCATCATCATCGAGCCCTACCTGGAACCGGAGCTGAACGAGCACGCCTCCCGCGAGCCGTTCGCCGTGCGAGAGCGGCTGATCGCCGGCCGCGGGAACGCCGACAACCTGGCCATCTGGATGATCGGCAACGACAGCGACGAGCTGGAGACCAGCACCGTGCTGCACGCGCTGGACCAGGAGACGCAGTGGTTGAACCACCGTCGCCGTCCTGCCTCCGTCCAGGACGCGTGCTACGACGGTGCCGGCGCGTTGATCGCCAAGGGCCCCGGGGTGTTCGCCGGCGAGATCTCCGCGGACGGCACGCGGGTGCTGGCCGACACGATCAACGGCGGACCCTGCACCAAGGCCTACCCGATCTACGGCGACCCGCGCACCGAGGCCGGGGAGAACGTCTCCGACTCGGTCTTCGCCTGCCGGTTGCAACCGGTCCGCCGCGCGCTGGCCATCGGAACCTACGGTGACGTCTCGTTCTCGCGCGCCCAGATCGCCCGGCTGCAGCAGATCTTCCCGCAGGGGGTGTGCGACTACAGCCGGCCGGACACCGCGCTGCCGCACCAGCCGCCGCCCGGCCACGGCCACCCCGGCCCCGGCCACGGCCACGGGCAGGGCAACGGGCACGGCCACCCGGCCAACGGGCACGGCCACGGGCAACCCGGCCACCCGGGTGCTGCGCAGGCGCCCACCGCCGCGGCGTGAAGCCCGCCCCCGGCACCGGAACCCGCCGGCGGCCCTAGATCCAGCCGCGCCGTTTGAACACCATGTACAGCACCACGCTGACGGCCAGCATCAGCAGCAGCGCCATCGGATAGCCGAGGAACCAGGTCAGCTCCGGCATGTGCGTGAAGTTCATGCCGTACACGCCGCCCACCAGGCTGGGCGCGAACAGGATGGCCGCCCAGGCGGAGATCTTCTTGACCTCCTCGCCCTGCGCGATCGACACCTCCGTCAGCGACTTCATCTCCTCGTTCTGCTGCTGCCCGACCAGCGTGGCGTTCACCGTCATCATCTCCCGCAGCAGCTGCCGGAACCCGTCCACATGCTCGACCACCACCGTCAGGTGGTCGTCCACGTCCCGCAGGTAGCGGCGCAGTTCCTCGTTGGTGCGGTACTTCTCGAACCCGGCCATCAGCCCGCGCAGCACCGCCTGCAGCGGCCGGGTGGTGCGCTGGAACTCCGCCACCTCGCGGGTCAGCTCGTAGATGCGCCGGGATACCGAGGCGTCCCGGCTGAACACCTCGGTCTCGATCTCGTCGATGTCGTTCTCCAGGCCCGCGACCACCGGCAGGTAGCCGTCCACCACCCGGTCCACGATGGCGTACAGGATCGCCTCCGGACCCAGCTGCAGCAGGTCGGGGTTGCTCTCCAGCCGCCGGCGCACGGCCGCCAGGTCGGGGGACTCGGCGTGCCGGACCGTCACCACGAAGTCCGAGCCGACGAACACATGCACCTCGCCGAACTCGACCTCCTCGGTCTCGTCCAGGTAGCGGGCGGCGCGCAGCACCACGAACAGGGTGTCGTCGTAGCGCTCCAGCTTGGGCCGCTGGTGCGCCACGATGGCGTCCTCCACCGCCAGCTCGTGCAGCCCGAACTCGTCGGCCAGCGAGCCGAGCTCGTGATCGTCCGGACGGTACAGCCCGATCCAGGCGATGGAGTCGGGGTGCTCGCGCAGCGCGGCGTAGCTGTCGGCCAGCGAGCTGGGGCTGGCGACCCGGTCGCCGCCG
>JBIQML010000307.1:0-6075 GCA_044463405.1 Nakamurella lactea
GTCGTCGGCGTCGGCCCGGGCCACCACGTCGTGGCGGCACGCCTGCAGGCCGGCCGACAGCGCCCGGGCCAGCCCGACGTTGTTCTGCAACCTGACGATGGTCACCGGCACGCAGGACCGCTGCTCGATGGCGTCCAACTCGCCGTCCAGCTCCGCCGAGACCGGGCCGTCCCGCACGATGACGACCTCGTCGGGCCGGCGGACCTGCTCGACCGTGGCGGAGTCGAAGGCCCGTCGCAGGAAGGGGGCGGCGTCGCCCCGGTACACGGGCAGCAGCACCGAGAAGGGCAGCCGCCCGGGCGTGCGGTCGGCCCGCGAATCGGCGGCCGCCACGGGATCGGCCGGGGCGGCGGTGACGGCGGGTCCGGTGCTACCGGCCACGGCGCCACCTGCGGCAGGTCCGTGGTCAGCCCCAGCTCGCCGAGCACGGCAGCGGTCGATCGGGGCGGGCGACGCGCGTCCCGCAATCCCCGTCGGGCCCCCGACACCAGCACGGATCGGTTGCCCGAACGGACGAACAGCCTCGCCCAGCGGCCCAGGGTGGCTCCCCCGTACAGCAGCTTCTCCGGCACCGACAGCGACCGGGAGCGGGTCAGCATCCAGGCCTTGTTGCGCACCTCGAAGTAGAAGCGCTCACCGGGATCCGTGGCCGCGGCGCCGAACACCTTGGTGTGGTGCTCGACCACGCTGGAGCGCACCTGCAGCCCGGTCCCGTGGCGCAGCAGCCTGGTGGAGTACTCGAAGTCGTCGTTCCACAGGAAGTAGTCGGCGATCGGCAGGCCGCAGCGCCGCACGGCGTCCGCGCCGATCAGCATCGACACGAACGACGACGACCGGATCGGCACGGCGTGCACCGATGCGGCGGCGGCGCGCTGGCGGCGAGTCGCGCCCGGTCGCCGGCGGGGGGTGTTCATCGGGTGGTCGCGGCCATCGGTCCACACCACGCGGCTGCCCGCCACGTCCACCCGCCCCGGGTAGCGGGCCCAGGCGTCCAGCAGGGCGGCCAGTGCGCCGGGTGTCGGGATGGTGTCGTCGTCCATCAGCCAGACGGCGTCGGCGCGCATCGCGCTGACCGCGTGTGCGATGCCCGCGGCGAATCCGCCGGCTCCCCCGGTGTTGCGTGCCAAGGCGAGCACCTCGGGCGCGGCCGGGTGCATGCGGGCGACCGCGGCGGAATCGTCGGTGGAGGCGTTGTCGACGACCAGCATGCCGTCCACCGGTCGGCGCTGCGCGGCCAGCGCGTCCAGCGACCGGGCCAGCAGGTCGCGCCGGTTGTAGGCCACCACCACGGCGATCACCCGCGCCGGAGCGCCGTTCGAGCCGGTTCCGGAAACGCCGGCGGGAGCGCGGTCCGGCATGCCGGCCGGGGCGTGGCCGGGCGCGCCGTCGCGCGCCGGACCCGGTGCGGAGACCGACGCCGACCACTCCCTGTGGCGCGCGACACCCATAGCGTGCAGGTTACTTGGCGGAGGTCACACGCCTCTACACCGAACCTTTACTCGCTCTGTCCGTCTCCGCGACTGCCGGGGTCGTCACTGCCCTTGAACGCGGCGTAGGCCGGTCGCAGCAGATCGGTCAGCGCCGCGCCACGGACGCGGAAGTCGATCGCAGGCAACTGATCGAGCAGCGTGCCCGGGGCTGGCGGCGGGGGCTGCGCGGTGATCGGCGCCTGCATCTCGAAATACGAGTCGAGGCAGTCCTGCAGCGGCTTGCCGGTGCGCTCGGCCGCGTCGGCGGGGGGCGGGCCGGCCGAGCGCAGCGATCGCACGTTGGCCAGCAGGTCCTCCCGCTCGCGCCCCCGCCAGGCCAGGATGGCGAACGGGTCCTCGTCGAACAGCTCGGCCAGCACGTAGAACGCCGCGGCGACGTGCTTGCAGGGCACCCCCCAGTCCGGGCACGAGCAATCCATGGACATCTCGCCGGTCGCGGAAGGGAACAGCGTCAGATCGGTCCCGGCGAAGACCGATTCGATGTCCTCCGGCATGGAACCGCTCAGCAGCTGCGCGGCGTACCAGGCGTCGTCCGCCAGCGCACGCTCCACCCTGGCCCACTCTGCTTTCCCGAACGCCACCAGGCCGATCCGGACCCGGTACGGCCGCGCCCGGCTGCCCTGCACGACGGCGGACACCAGCCCCGGCGCCACATCCAGCGAGACCACCTGGCCCTTGCGCGCGTAGCTGCGCCCGCGTTGCAGCCTGCCGGACAGGCCGAACCCCTCCAGCACCGCGACGAACCGTCCGGACCACCAGCTCTCACCGATCGCGCCGCGCCGGCTGCGTACCTGCAGCCCGCCTTCGACGGGGCGGGGCTTGGACGGCGGCGGGTACCAACCGCTACTCACCGACGGCATCCTTGGTCAGCGCGAACACGTCACGCAGGTCGGCGGTGGACAGTTCCGTCAACCAGCCTTCCCCGTCCCGGATCACCAGGTCCGCCAACGCCTTCTTCTCCTCGATCATCTCGTCGATGCGCTCCTCCAGGGTTCCGGAGCAGATGAACTTGCGCACCTGCACGTTGCGATGCTGGCCGATCCGGAAGGCCCGGTCGGTCGCCTGGTCCTCCACCGCAGGGTTCCACCACCGGTCCAGGTGGATCACGTGGCTGGCGGCGGTCAGGTTCAATCCGGTACCGCCGGCCTTCAGCGACAGCAGGAAGATCGGCGGCCCACCGTCTGACTGGAAGCTGGTCACCAGCTCGTCGCGGCGCTTGCGACTGGTTCCGCCGTGCAGGTAGGCGATGTCGGTGTCGAACCGTGCGGCCAGGTGCGGCAGCAGCATCTCGGCGAACTCGGTGTATTGGGTGAAGCAGAGCACCTTGTCGCCCTCGGAGATGATCTCATCGGCCAGCTCCTCCAGCCGGGCGACCTTGCCGGAACGGGCTCCGATCGCCGAGCGGTCGTGCAGCAGCAGCGCAGGGTGGTCGCACACCTGCTTGAGCTTGGCCATCGCGGCCAGCACCCGGCCGCGGCGCTCGATGCCCTCCGAGTTCTCGATCTTCTCCATCATGTCGTCGACCACGGACTGGTACAGCGAGGCCTGCTCGGTGGTCAGGTGGCAGTACTGCTTGACCTCGATCTTATCCGGCAGGTCGTCGATGATGGCCGCATCGGTCTTCAGCCGGCGCAGGACGTACGGGCGGGTGACGGTGCGCAACCGCTCGGCCGGTTCGGTCAGGCCGTGCCGCTCCACCGGGATCGCGTACCGGGTCCGGAACAGCTCCGGCGATCCGAGGAGGCCGGGGTTGAGGAAGTCCATGATCGACCACAGCTCGGCCAGCCGGTTCTCCACCGGCGTGCCGGTCAGCGCGACAGTGTGTGCGGCGGGCAGCCGCTTGGCGGCCTTGGCGGACCGGGACAGGCCGTTCTTGATGGCCTGCGCCTCGTCGAGCACCACCCGCCGCCAGTCGATCGTGGACAGCTCCTCGATGTCGCGGGTGGCGGTGGCGTAGGTGGTCAGCATCAGGTCGGTGACGGCCAGCTTCTCGGCGAGGGCGTCGCCGGACAGCCGCTCCCGGCCATGGTGCGCGTAGACCCGCAGATCCGGGGCGAAGCGCGCCGCCTCCCGCTGCCAGTTGCCCACCAGCGACATCGGACACAGCAACAAGGTGGCCCGGTGCTCGGCTTGCGCAGCGTGCCCGTTCTGTTCGGCACCGCCGGCCCGCTCGGCGGCCTCCAGCGCCAGCAGCTGCAGTGTCTTGCCAAGGCCCATGTCGTCCGCCAGGCAGGCGCCGAGCCCGAGCGAGGACAGGAACGCCAGCCAACCGAGACCGCGCTGCTGGTAAGGGCGCAGGTCGGCGCGCAGCCCGGGCGGGGTGGGGACGGCCTGGATGGACTGCGCCAGGGTGCCGTCCAACAAGTCTCCGAGCCACCCGTCCGCGTGCACGGCGGTGACGGGCAGCGGCGTGTCGGCGTCGTCTGGGTGGCTGGCGGCCAGCGCCAGGATCTCGCCGGCGGTCATCCGCTTGTGCTTTCGTTTGCCGCCCTTGAGGAAGGCGAGCCCGCGCTTGAGCTGGTCGGGGTCCACCGCCACCCACTGGCCGCGCAGCCGGATCAGCGGGGCCTTCGCCTCGGCCAGCGCCCGGATCTCCTCCGGGGTGAGGCTGTGATCGCCCACGGCCAGCGACCACTGGAAGTCCATGAGCTGGTCCTTGCCGAACTTCTTCTGCTTGCTCACCACACCGTCGGTAGGGGTGTTTGCGGACAGCGTCAGCCCGAGCTTGGCCCGCTGGTCCCACCAGGACGGCAGCAGCACCCCGAACCCGGCCTCCTCCAGGGCGGGTGCCGCGGTCAGCAGGAACTCGTAGGCGCCGTCGGCGTCCAGTTCCAGCGCGCTGGGCCTGGATCGGCGCAGCCCGGGTCGCAGCGCCGGGTAGACCTGGCTGGCCCTGCCCAGCTCGGCGAGCAGCAGTTCCTGTGGGTTCGGCAGCCAACGGCCGAGGGTGCCGTCGTCGTCCCAGGCCTGCGCAGCGCCGACCAGCAGGCTCGGGTCGGCCGAGGACTGCAGCAGGAAGTCCACCCGCCACGCGGAGGGGCTGGCGTCCACGCCGTTCCCGTCACCGTCCGTCGCGCCGCTGCTCCCGTCGTGTGGCGCGTGGGCGGTCCCGGCGGCCCCGTCACCGCTATTTCCATCACGGTCTAGCCAGTCGGCCTCGTCGCCGTCGAGGCCGTCGTCGAGCTCCTCGCCGCTGCGCCCGCCTTTGGCCGCCGGTTCCACCGGACGCAACCGAAAGGTGGCCCGGGCGGGGCCCTCGGCGCCGCGTCCCACCTCGTCCCAGGGCGCCAGCGCGTCGGCCAGGGCGTCCAGCTCCGCCGGGTCGGCCGGCTCGAGTCTGCCGTCCGGTCCGCTCAGCGCCGCCAGCCACGCATCGGCCACCGGCAGCCGACGAGGTTGCCGACCCGGGCGCCGTGGAAGAAACGACGCCGGCAGCTGCGCCCGGGCAATCGCGTCCACCAGCGCGGCCAGCGCGGTGACGGTGTTCGCATGCGGATCGTCGCGGTCGGGGACCGCCCGCGCGATCGGTGGCATGGCTGTGACCAGTGTGTGCACCGCGGCGACGTCCCGCCCTTGCAGCACCGGACGCCAGCGGGCCACGGATGTCCCGGTCGGCTCGGCGGCACGGTCGAGGGTCGGCAGCACTCGCCCGCGCGCCACCAGATCGGCCGCCAGCTCACCGATCGCGCCCAGGTGCGCGAGCGATGCACCGTACCGCACCTCCGGGATGCGGTCGGTGAGCGCCCGGCTGGCCGCGGCCGGGGGCACCACCAACGCCGGCACCGTCCACGGCAGCAACATTGGGGACGAGTGCGTCGCCGGGCGGGGCGTGATCCGGATCAGTTCCGGCGAGTCCAGCGGCGCGCTGCGCAAGGAGGGCAGCAGCAGCACGTGCTCGTCGAGCTCACCAGGGTACAGGTCGGCCAGCCCGTCTGCGGCGACGGCGAACGGGTGCGGCCGCGCGGACCGGACGGCCCGGCTCGGGCTCTTGACCGGCAGCTCGGAGTCCTCGCCCCACAGGCACAGACCCTCGCCGGCCGACCAGAATCCGTGCAGTACCTGCATGTGGCCTTCCAGAGCGGGTGGGTTTCCGGTCGTCTGGGGAGCAGCATAATGCGAACGTGGTGCCGCAGTCCGGGCGACCTCGCGGCGTGGATTGCCACGCACGAGGTTCGCGCAGGACGGGTCGGGCGGGCGTCACGGCTCCGTTGACATCGTTGTGGCAACCTGCTGGGAGCGCATGTCATCGGCGAAGCCGCTGATGGTGAAACCGAGCCGACCGTACGCGGTGGCACGGATGATGCCCTTGGTGATCAAGCGGTCACGAGATTCGCTGAGGTACCCCGTGGACACGCCCAGCGCTCCGGCGATGTCAGTATCGCCGACGTTTGCCATCGCGATGAGGAATGCGCGCTCCGCCTGGGTCGCGTCCTTCCAGCGCGCTCGGTACAGGGTGCCCAAGCTGGTCCGGACCGCGTCCTGGGCGGCGTGACATGGGCGGCAGTGAGCCGGGCTCCCGGGTCCGGCCACCCGGCCACCCGGCCACCCGGCCACCCGGCCACCCGGCCACCCGGCCACCCGGCCA
>JBIQML010000308.1:0-6067 GCA_044463405.1 Nakamurella lactea
GCCGAGTAGTTCATGTCCTTGTCGTGGCACTCCTCCTCGGAGGCCTTGACCTCGTCGAACCGGGGGTCCGAGAAGGACAGCGACAGGTTCCCGGCGAAGTCCTCGATCGGGGAGATCTCGGCCAGGATCTCGTCCAGGCCGCTGCGGACGTCCGGGTCGTCCTGCCGGGCACGCCAGGCCGGGTCGCCGATGAGGCGGGCGAACGATTCGGTCTGCAGTGCCAGCAGGTCGGGTACTTCGAGTGGCTCGGTGAGCTTCGCGAACGAGACGCGGTGTGCTGCACCTGTCTGCGAGCCGGGGTGGGCGGTGGGCGTGGGAGTGACTGCCAAGATGCGTCCTTCCAAGGACTAACGCCGGATCTTCACGGCGCCGCTCCCCAGGCGGCTGGCGCGCACGACCAACAGGTCGGTTCGGCAGGCGAATGCCGGTCACAGAACGCGGGCAGCAGAAAGAGGGCAGCGCAAAGAGGAAGCCTACCAGCATTAGCACACGCCTGTCTAGACGTGCCCTCCGCGTGAACCTGGACCGGGGGCGCGGTTGCCCATCCAACGCGCCCGCACCGGCCACCATCGGGCCACCTGCGAAGGGACGCGGCCCGCCATATGGCCGACGTCGTAGGGCCTAGCGTGGACCCTGCGGCACCGATCCGTCAAGCGTCGCGGCCGGTCAGGGGCCGGTCTCGCGCCCGTTTCGGGTCGCCGCGGCGCCGTTTGCGGAGGTGATCGCGCTGCCTTGCCGCGGGCGGCGGTGACGCGGTCGCCGACACGCCGCACGGCCCCGTGACGAACCTCACCCCAGGCATCCCGGGCGGTGACGAAGCCCACGGCGTCCGGTCGCATCGACGGCACCGGCGCTCACCGGTGCGTGACGGCCTCGACGTTGTGGCCGTCAGGATCCCGCAGGAACACCGCGTAGTACCCCGGGTGGTACTCCGGCCACTCGCGCGGCTCGTGCAGCACCTCCACCCCCGCTGCCTGCGCGGCCCGGTGCACCGCGTCCACCTCGTCGCGGGACGCGGCCAGGAACGCGACGTGGTCCTCCCGGGCCGGGCCGCCGCCGACGTGGGGGCTGAGCCAGAAGCCGGGGACGCCGGATCGGCCGGCCATGCCGACCACGACGCCGGCCTCGGGCCCGTCGCCCGCGGGGAAGCGCACCGCCTCCACCAGCCCGATGGGGGCGAACACCGTGGTGTAGAACGTCGCCGACGCGTCGACGTCGGTCGCCTGGATGCCGAGGTGATCGATCATGTGGGCAGCATGCCATCCGTCACCGACATTTAGGTTGGCCCTACTCGACCTCGGGCCCTGTGCGCGGCAGGCTGAGGGCCGAGCAGCACGTCACCGTCCCGGCGACGTGCACGGCCGTCCCGAGGAGGGCTCCACCATGGACGCCATGGAACTGACGCAGGTCGCCCAGCACGCGGACGACCTGGACCGCGCATCCGCCTGGTACGCGGCGCTGCTCGGCCAACCGGAGATCGCCCGGTTCGATCCCCCGGGCCTGCTGTTCTTCCGGCTCGGTCCGGTCCGGCTGCTGCTTGACCGGGCGGCACCGTCCGCGCTGCTGCACCTGGCGGTGCCGGACGTCCGGGAGACCGTCGCGTCGCTGCGGGCGGCGGGGACCGCGGTGCAGACCGAACCGCACGTGATCTTCAGCCACGCCGACGACACCCTGGGTCCGGCCGGCACCGACGAGTGGCAGGCCTTCGTCCGAGACAGCGAGGGCAACCTGGTCGGACTGGTCAGTCACCATCCGACACCGGCGGCCGGCTGAACGCGAGCACCCCTGCACGAGGACCGCTGCCAGCACCGACCGTTGCCGGCACGCCGGCCTACGGCTGCCAGCGCGCCGCCCGTTGCCTGCACGCCGACCGTTGCCGGCACGCCGCCGGTGACGCCGCCGGCACGGTCGGCGACCCGATCACAGACGATCGCGACAACGATCGCCGACGGTGACGAATCGGCCGCGCTGAGTATCCTTCGAGGGAGGTCCGACGGCTGGGGTGATGACGATGGCGCAGCGCCCGCTCGGGGCCGTCGCCCGCCAGCAGTCCGCGCTGCTGCGCGACGTGCCACCCGTGATGCGCGGGTATGTCGTCGCGGTCTGCCTGCTGGCCGCGATCGGATTCGTCACCGCCCTCGTTCTCATCGGTCCGGCCGCCCTCGGCCACACGCTGTCCCGCCCGACGCTGTGGTTGGTGATCGCGCTGGTACTGGTCGCCGACGTCTACCCGCTGATGCCCTGGATGCGCGACGTCCGCGGGCGCATCCGCATCCACTGGTCGGCCGCGTTCGCGCTGGCGGCGGTGCTGGTCTGCGGGCCGCCCGCGGTGGTGCTGTTCCCGCTGATCGCGCTGGCCGCCGCGAGCAGCCTGCCCAGCACGGTCTGGCGGCTGTGCTTCAACGTCGCGGTGCTGACCCTGGAGGGCCTGCTCGGGGTCCTGGTGTTGCACGTCGCGTTCGGTCCGTGGCCAGAGCACGCCAGCGTTCCGCAGTTGCTGGCGGCGGGCACGGTGCTGGCGCTGGTCTGGGAGATCGTCAACGTCGGGCTGGTGTGCACCGCCCTGGTGCTGCTGGAGGGCATCACCTGGCGCGAGAGCCTGTCCATCGGCTGGCGGCGGACCGGACCCTGGTTGGCGGCCCTGGTCACCTCGCCGATGGTCGCCCAGATCGCGCTGACCGCCTGGATCATGGTGCCCGGCCTGGCCCTGGTGACGGTGGTGGTGCACCACAGCATCGCCAGCCTGATCCGCAAGACCGACGAGGCCCGGACCGATCAGCTCACGGGCCTGGCGAATCGCACGGCGGCGCTGGAGGCGCTGGAGCACGGCATGGCGCGCAGCACGCGTCGGGGGTCGGGCGTGACGTTGATCATGGTCGACCTGGACGGCTTCAAGGCGGTCAACGACACCTACGGGCACGACGCCGGGGACCTGGTGCTGGCCGAGCTCGGCGGGCGGATCCGCCGTGCGGTGGACGACGAGTTCATGGTGGCCCGCCTTGGCGGTGACGAGTTCGTCGTGCTGGGGCAGGACATCGGCGACCCGGGGGCCGTGGTCCAGACCGTCCGGGAGGCGATCCGGGAGCCGCTGCCGGTGCGGGGTACCACGATCCGCCTGGATTGCTCGACCGGCTGGGCTCGGGTGGAGGCCGAGCAGGAACCGATGGACCTGCTGCGCGCCGCGGACCGCAACCTGTACCGGGCCAAGTCGTCACGACGATCGGCGAACCCGACCAGCCGCCGGGACCACTACGCCCGCGTCGATCCGGACCACCTCGATCCCGCCCGGAACGACCCCGCGGCCGGTCCGGTATCGCCGACCGGATCCGCGCCGGCGGCCGCCGGCGGCACGGCCGACCGGTCCATAGGCTCCGACCCGGACCGAGTCACCGCGGTGAACACGGGTGCCGTGGTCGCCGGTGCCGCAGGCGACGTGCCTCCCGCGGTCCGCGACGATGCCGCCGATCCTGCCCGATCGGGTCCGGTGCGGGCCGAACCGATGCGGGCCGAACCGGTGCAGGCCGAACCCGTGCAGGCCGAACCCGTGCAGGCCGAACCGGTGCAGGCCGAACCGGTGCGGGCCGAACCGGTGCAGGCCGGTCGACGACAACGACCGGCGTGACGCCGGCGGCCCACTCCGTCCGCGGTGCCCGACCCGGTGCCCCAACGGCCGCCAACTCCGTCCGCGGTGCCCGACCCGGTGCCCCAACGGCGGCCAACTCCGCCCGCGGTGCCCGACCCGGCGCCCCCAACGGCGGAAAGTTCCGCCCTCCCCGCGGGGCCGTGCCGGCGAGACCCTCACAGCCAGACGGCAGACACCAGAGGCACGGGCAACGAAACACCGGATTGGGCTGTTCTTCTCACCCGAGCCGGCGTAGTCAGACGGCGACGGTGGCGTTGGTCCGGCGTCGATCTGCCGAAAGGATGCCCCCAGATTCCCGGTCCGTCCGCATGTCCGCAGGTGACCGTGATCTTGGAGCCATCTCGCGGCAGGTTTTCAGGCTCTGGCGGTCGTTCGGTCCTCGCCGCCGGCCGGGCAACCCAGATGGAATCCCTGACACAGGAAACGCAGCAGGGGCGGGCTCGCGGATGAGCCCGCCCCTGCTGCGGATGGATCACGCCGGCGGAGTGCCGGCGATCCGTTGTCGGCCGGATCGGCCGTGCGTCACGTGCCGGATCGGCCGTGCGTCACTTGACCGTGGCGCTGGCCCCGGCCTCCTCGAGCTTCGCCTTGGCGGCCTCGGCGGCCTCCTTCGGCGCCTTCTCCAGGATCGGCTTCGGCGCCGCGTCGACCAGATCCTTGGCCTCCTTCAGGCCCAGGCCGGAGACGATCTCGCGGACCGCCTTGATGACCTGGACCTTCTTGTCGCCGGCCGACTCCAGGATGACGTCGAACTCGTCCTGCTCCTCGGCGGCCTCGGCCGGGGCCGCCCCGCCGGCGGCACCCGGGGCGGCGGCGACCGCGACCGGTGCGGTGGCGGTGACGCCGAAGGTCTCCTCGAACTGCTTGACGAACTCGGACAGCTCGATCAGCGTCAGCTCCTTGAACGCGTCGAGCAGCTCGTCGGTGCTCAGCTTCGCCATGATGGTGTTCCTTTCTCAGCTTCTGTGATGCCCGCCGGAGCTCGCCCCGGGCCGGGCTGGTGGGTGACCGGCCTGAACCGACCGGGTGGTGCGTGGCCCGCCGGTGGCGGACCGTTCGGTCGGATCAGGCCTGGTCCGCCTGGTCCGAGTCGGATTCGGCCGTCTCGGTGGACGCGGACGCCACCTCGGCGGCCGGCTCCTCGGTGGCTCGCTTGTCCTGCAGGGCGCCGGCCAGCCGGGCGACCTGGCTGGGCAGCTCGTTGAACATCACCGCGGCCTGCGTCAGGGCGCCCTTCATGGCGCCGGCCAGCTTGGCCAGCAGCACATCCCGGGACTCCAGGTCGGCCAGCCGGTTGACCTCGGCCGGACCGACCGCGTTGCCGTCCAGCAGACCGCCCTTTATCACCAGCAGCGGGTTCGCCTTGGCGAAGTCCCGCAGTGCCTTGGCGGCATCCACCGGCTCACCGGTGACGAACGCGATGGCGGTCGGGCCCAGGAACAGCTCGTCCAGACCCTCCACCCCGGCGTCCGCGGCGGCCCGCCTGACCAGCGTGTTCTTGGCGATGGTGTAGTTGGTGCCCGACCCGAGCGACCGGCGCAGCTCGGTGAGCTGGGACACGGTCAGGCCGCGGTATTCGGTGATCACGGCGGCCTGTGACGTGCGGAACCGGTCCGCGATCTCCGCGACGGCGGCGACCTTGGCGGGGTTGGCCATCCTCGCCTCCTTTCCCTCAATCGACTCCGATCCGGCGGCGGGAGCCGCCGGCCACCGGGAGCGACGGGGAGGCAACGGCCGAACATGACAAACGCCCCGGCGCAGGGCACGGGGCGTGACGAGCCGGCCCGGTCCGGGCGGCCACCTGTCGACCTCGTCCTCCTGCGTGGGCCGTCCGCCTGTCGGGCGGATCCTTCGTCGCCGTCCCGGACAGGGTCCGAGCACGGCGAAGCCGACGGTCTTCGGTGGAACGAAGACAACGGTACCGGATCCGCTGGTGCGCGTACAAATCGATCGATCGGTGCCGCCCGGCGGTGACGCGGATCAGCCGTGCGCGACGTCGGCGGGGTCGGGCGCGACGATGGACACCGGTTCGTTGAACCGGCCCAGGGTCGTCACGGCCATCACGTGCTCGCCCCGCACGGAGAGCTCGACCTCCATCCGGACCGGGCGGTCGTGCGCATCCAGCCAGATGTCGACCGGGAGCTGCGTCACCCCCCTCTGCTCGAGCCGATCGGCATCCGGCCCGGAGGCGACGCCCATCTCGACGAGCTTGCCGATGCTCACCGCGAGCCGGTAGTGGGACGCGGCGTCGCCGGCGACGTTCTCCGTGCCGATCATCATGGGCCCCGTCGAGGCGGCGGCCATCTCGATGTAGCTGCGCACGCCGAGCCGAACGCCGGTGCGCTCGAACTGCTCGGCGAGCTGTCGCACGGTCGGGTTCGGGGCGGTGTCGGTCATCCGCACCCAGGACCCGCCGCCGGCGTC
>JBIQML010000309.1:0-6038 GCA_044463405.1 Nakamurella lactea
GGAGTCCCCGAGCCGAAGTTCCTGCGGGAACGGCAGGACATCTACAGCTGGGCGGACCGGCTCGCCTGGGGTGAGATCGAGGACCGTGACGGCCGCATCGGCGACGGGCACGGGGCGCGGCTGTTCGCCGAGATCGCCGACGGACGGCGGGATGTCGAATCGTCGCCGCAGATCGTGCACGGCGACATGTTCGGCAACGTGCTGTTCGCCGGGTCCGCGCCCCCTGCGGTGATCGACTTCACCCCGTACTGGCGGCCGGCGACCTACGCGGCCGCGATCATCGTGCTGGATGCCGTGGCCTGGGGCGGCGCCGAGGTGGAACTGGTGCAGCGCTGGGAGCACCTGGCCGAATGGGGTCAGTTGCTGCGCCGGGCCGTGCTGTTCCGGCTCGCCCTGAGCCTGGCGCACCCGCGCACCACACCGGAGTCTTTGGTTCAGGTACTGACGGCGGCGGAGACCGTACGGCCCCACCTGACCTGACGCGGAGCGGTCGGCGCGATCCGGCGCCGCCGATCGGGCGCCGCTCATCCGCCCAGGTCGTCGAAGTCCTCGGTGTCGTCGGCGGCCGCTGTGGCGATGTCTGCCATCGTGGCCAGCTCGCCGGGCGGCAGGCCGCCCTCCATCGCCGAGAGCATCAGATGTGCCAGCCGGTGGTGCGGCTCCTCGGCCAGCACCCGGTCCACCGCGCACTGTGCCAGTGCACCGTCGCCGTACCGGTAGGCCGCCACCGCGAGCACCGAGCAGATCTGCGGTGCGTCCTCGTCCGGGCATCGGCTGACCACCGAGATGAGCATCGGCACCACATCCGGATCCTCCGCGCCGACGCTCCTGGCCACCAGCAGATCACGCGCGGCGACGTTCTCAGCGAGCACCGCCAGCTCGAGCGCCGTGGTCAGCGCCACCGTCCCGGTGTCCCCGTACTCCCGGCGGGCCCGGGCGAAGGCGGCCTCCATCCACTCGGACAGCACGGACTCCGCGGCGGCCGGTGCTCGACCGTCCAGGTCTCGAGCCAGGGCGCGATATCGCTCGTCGATCCCGGCCCGGGCGGCGGTCAACTTCTGCCCCTGCGGCCGGGCTATGGAGGCCCGCAGCGCGTCGCGGCTGGGCAACACGCGCCGGCCGGACATCGCCGCCACCGCCGCCAGGGTGCGCGACTGCTCGTCGTCGTCGCCCGGGACCTCGATGCCGGGATCGGCGCGCTGGATGGCGGCCGTGCACGCATCCCGGATCAGCCCGTCGCGGACCGAGAGCACCGCCGTCACGGGTACCTCCGCGTCCTTCAGCGCCGCCAGCAGCGTGTCCAGGCAACCCGGCCGCTCGCCCTCGTAGTAGCAGACGACCGCCGCCGAATCGGCATAGCGCGCCGCGCAACCGGCGAGTTGCTCCGCCGCCTCCGCGGCCCGCGGAGGGAACAGATCGACCCGCGCGACCGGCCCGATCCGACCGCGCGGCGCTCGCAGGCACATCAGCACCAGGCTGTCGCTGGGGACGAAGCCGAGATACATCGGAACCGCCGCCACCAGGCCCTGCGGCCCGGACAATTTCACGACGGACGGGTTGGCGGTGACGGTGTCTCGTGGCGTGTGTCGTGTCATGCACAGACCCTGCGGGATCGGCGGGACCCCATGGGCGGCGCGGCGGGAATGTGGATGAAAATCGGACAGGGGGACAGGTGGTCGCGGTGCTGCCGCCGCGGCTCCCGTCACCGGCGGCAGCACGCGTCGATCCTCTGAAGATCTGCCGTCAGATTCGGTGGCGCGCGGCATTTGCCCAGGTCGCGGTGCTCTTGGAGCGATCTGGGGGCAGATTTTCAGGCTCTGGCAGCCGTCCGGCCAGTCCCTGTGCGGGGGTTCGCCACCGGGTTCCGTCACCCCCGCCAGCGGTACCTGCGCAGGCTGACCCGACCCGACGTGACCACGACCCCCTCCGCCCGCAGCCGCGCGCACTGCTCGTCGAGCAGGTGCGCGGCCGGTGTTCCGTTGGCGCGCAACACCCGGTGCCAGGGGGTGTCCTCGTCCGACAGGTCTGCCAGCACCCGGCCGACCAGTCGCGGTGACGGGGTGCCGGCCAGCGCCGCGATGTCGCCGTAGGTGGTCACCCGGCCCGCCGGCACCGACGCCACGATGTCCAGGATCCGCTCGGCCAGCTGCATGTCCACGCCGTTCATTCTGACCGCCGGCGTCGCCGTTTCCCCGCAGGATGAGCAGGCGATGAACACTCCGAAGTATCAGGCGGCCTACGATCACGCCCTGCTCGGCTGCGTGGATGGCAAGGGCATCGTGTTCCAGTACACCGATTACCTGCCCGGCAGCCTGCTGGGGCCGCTGCGCTGGGCCATGACCGGCATCGCCGCCGTGATGGCCGCACTGTTCCTGCTGCTCGGCGCCGCGCGCCTGCGCCCCGCGGTCGCCAAACGGTAGGCCTTAGCCCCCTGGCTAGGACGGTCGTCGGGCCACGCCGCCCGCATCGGCGCGCGCCATGCCCGCCTGCAGATCGCCGATGATCTCGCCGATCAGCCCGGAGGACAGCAGCCCCGGTCCGAGCGGGCCGTGCGTGTCGGCCCCGACCGGCGGAAGCAGCCGAAGGGCCGTGCTCGCTTCCGAGGCCAGGTGATCGAGCTGCCAGCGGATCTCCCCGGCGACGGCGGCCCGGAGATCCTGGGCGGCCAGCCCTGCGGCCTTGGCCGCGTACCCGGCGGCGCCCAGGGCGTGGGCGCCCATGTGCGGGACGGCCGCGGCCTGCCCCGCGGACCGGGCCGCCGCGGCCGCTGCCCGATCTGGCACGTCGCTCGCCGGGACGCCACCGGCGAAGCGGCGGCGGATGCCCTCCGCGGCGTCCAGGTCGCCGCGCGCGAACGCCCGTGCCCGCGCGATCAGCTCACGGGGCCGGCGGTCGCCCGGAACGGCCGCCTCGAAGATCTCCAGCACGTGCTCCGCGCAATCGGCCGCCCACGCCGCCACGATTCGCCGGTCCGATTCGCTCAGTGTCTGGGGGGAGGGCACGGCCCCATCCTTCCAGCCGGGGGTGACGGTGGTGGGCCGAGCGCGGGCGGGCGACGGCGCCGCGGCGCGGCCGCTCGGCGCTGTCGGTGCCGCGTGATGGTATGGCTGCGTGAGCACGACGGCGATACCCGCGGCGGGCCCCGGTCCGGGGCCCGCCGGTTCGGCCGTGACCGCCGCCGGCCGGCCGCCGGCGCCGCGATACCGGCTGGTGGGCCCCGACTCTCGCCGCGCCACGGTGGTGCCGTCCGCGCAGCAACGCGCGGTGATCGAGCACCCCGGCGGGCGGCTGCGGGTGCTCGCCGGCCCCGGCACCGGCAAGACCGCGACCATCGTGGAGGCGGTGGCGGATCGCATCCTGCGGCGCGGGCTGGACCCGTCCTCGATCCTGGTGCTGACGTTCTCCCGACGCGCCGCGAGCGAGCTGTCCGAGCGGATCGCCGCCCGGCTCGAGGTCACCATCACCCAACCGCTGGTGCGCACGCTGCACTCCTACGCCTACGCGCTGGTGCGGGCCGCGGCGGTCGCCGCGGGGGATCCCGCACCGCGGCTGCTGGACGCGGCGCAGGCCGATCTGATGGTGCGGGAGATCCTGGCCGGGCACGCGGACGCCGGTGGCCGGTCCTGGCCGCCGCACCTGCGGGCGGCGTTGCGGGTTCCGGCGTTCGCCGCCGAGCTGCGGGAATTCATGCTGCGCACCGCGGAGCGTGGCATCGGCCCCCGGCAGATCGCCGAGCTGGGCAGGCGGTCGCGGCGCCCCGAGTGGCGGGCCGCGGCGTCGTTCATCACCGAGTACCGGGACATCGGAGACCCGCGGCAGGCGGCCAGCCGGTTCGGCGCCGCGCTGGACCAGGCGGAGCTGACCATCGCCGCGCTGGACCGCCTGGCGGAGCCGGACGTGCTGGCGTCGCAGCAGAGCAGGATCAGGCGGATCTTCGTCGACGAGTACCAGGATGTCGACCCGGCGCAGGCCAGGCTGGTGGAGCTGCTGGCCTCCGGTGCCGACGAGCTGGTCGTGGTGGGCGACCCGGATCAGTCGATCTATGCGTTCCGAGGTGCCGCACCCGGGGCGCTGCAGCGGGTGCCGGTCGACGCGACGGTCGCGCTGACCACCTCGCACCGCATGCCGACGGCCGTGCTGGGCGCCACCCGTCGGGTCGCCCACCGGCTGCCCGGCCCCGCCGCACACCGGTCGATGCGGCCGGCCGACGACGCCGTGCCGGGCGGAATCGAGGTGCGGGTGCTCGCCAGCGCCGCGCAGCAGGCCTCCTACGTCGCCGATCAGTTGCGACGGGCGCACGTCGAGCGCGGCGTCCCCTGGTCGAGGATGGCGGTGCTGATGCGCTCGCCGGCCGGCGGTGCGGACCCGGTGCGGCGGGCATGTTCGGCCGCGGGGGTGCCGGTGGTCGCGGGTGCCGCGGGACCGCTCGCGGCCGATCCGCTGGTGTCCGCCCTGCTCGCGGTGCTGCGGGCCGGCATCGAGCCCGGATCGCTCACAGCACCGGTGGCACTGGCCCTGCTGTCCTCCCCGCTGGGCGGCATGGATCCGCTGGCGGTGCGGCGGCTGCGCCGGGCGGTGCGGGCCGGTCTGGCCCTCGGATCCCCGGCGGGCGTCTCAGGGGCGGAACCTCCGCCGTCCAGCGCCGACCTGCTCGCCGAGATCCTGGTCGGCGATCGTCCGGTGCCCGCCGCGCTGCCGACCGATCTGGAGCGACCGCTGCGCCGGCTGGTGGACCTGGTCGCCCTGGCGCGTGGCGGCGCCACCGAGCCCACCGCCGAGGACGTGCTCTGGCGGGTGTGGCAGCGCTGCGGCCTGGCCGGCCGACTGCTGGCGGACAGCGAGCGCGGCGGCCGGGACGCCGCCTCCGCCGACCGCCTGCTGGATGCCGCGGTCTCGCTGTTCGACCGGGCCGCCGAACTGGCCGACCAGCTCCCGGGCGCGGGGGTGCGCGGGCTGCTGGACCTGGTCGGCGGCGAGCAGATCCCGGCCTCGTCCGACCGCGGCCGGCCCGCGGAGGCGGTCGCCATCCTGTCCGCGCACGCCGCCAAGGGCCTGGAGTGGGACGTCGTCGCGGTGGTCGGTGTGCAGCAGGAGACCTGGCCCGATCTGCGGCCGAGGGCCAGCCTGCTGGACCTGGCCGGACTGCTCGACGCCGCGGCCGGTGTCGGCGCGGCAGGACCGGACACCGGCCGGCTGGCCGACGAGCGGCGGTTGTTCTACGTCGCGGTCACGCGAGCGCGTCGCCGGCTGCTGGTGACGGCGGTGCAGGACGAGGAGTCCACCCCGTCCAGGTTCCTGGCCGAGCTGGCAGGCACCGACGAGCTGCCGACCGGCTGGCCGCCAGACCCGACCGGCAGGCCCCGCCGGGCGCTGCACCTGCCGGCTTTGGTGGCCGACCTGCGGCGCGCCGTCACCGCCGCCGTCGACGACGACGATCCCGCCGCCCGTGAGGACGCCGAGCGAGCGGCCGACGCGCTGGCCAGGCTGGCCGCCGCGGGCGTGCCCGCTGCGCACCCCGATAGCTGGCATGGCCTGTCCGGGCCGTCGACCGACGCACCGCTCGCCGCGCCGGGTGCCGACGTGGTGCTCTCGCCGTCCCAGATCGAATCGTTGCTGGCCTGCCCGCTGCGGTCCGTGCTGGAACGGCACGGCGCCCGCGGCGCGCCCGGGCAGCCGCAACTGCTGGGCGTGGCGGTGCACGCGCTCGCGCAGGGCATCGCGGCCGGGGTCACGGATGCGGACCTGGCGTCCGCCGCCGAGGAGTTCCTGGCCAGTCAGGACCAGCTGCCGGGATGGGAGGTCGCGCGGCTTCGCCGGCTGCTGGAGTCCATGACCCAGGCGTTGCGGACCTGGGTGGACGACAACGGCGCCGAGCGCCTGTTCCTCGGGTCCGAGGTGGCGCTGGACGTTCCGCTGCCGGCCGGCGTCGACGACGGTGCGCCGGCGGACTCGGACGACACCGGGGCCGAGCATCCGGTGCGGCTGGTCGGCCGGGTGGACTGGCTGTCCACCGACCGGCAGGGCCGTGTGGTGGTGAC
>JBIQML010000310.1:0-6029 GCA_044463405.1 Nakamurella lactea
GGCCGTGGTCGACGCGGTCGACGCGGTGCTGGCGACGCTGCCGGCGGGCCGGAGCTCGATCGTCGCCTGACCGCCGCGGGCCCCGGTCTCGGGCTGCCGCACCGCCGACCGCGACGGACCCGCGCTGCTAGTACACGGTTGTCGGCCAGGCGCGCATCAGATGCTCCCCGACGCCGGCGGACGGACCGTGCCGGTGCAACGCCAGCGCCTGCTTGAGATAGGACCGGGTCTGCCACGGCTCGATCACCTGCTGCACCACGTGCGCGGCGGCCGCGTCGTAGGCCGAGGTGCCGGCGCTCATCTCGGCGACCGCGGCACGGAGCGCATCCGGATCGTTGACGATGCCAGGGCCGTGCACGATCCGAGCACCGAATTCCGGGTCCATGAAGCTGATCTCGGCCGTCGTCCAGGCACACACCTCGTCGGCGTTGCCGCCGAGTCCCATGTTCAGCAGGGCCTGGCCATACGACTTGCGAGCGACGATGGCGATCCTCGGCACGGTGACCAGGCTCAGCGCGTTCATCCAGTTCATCACCCGGCCGATCGCGCCCTTGCGCTCACCGTCGCGCCCGATGAGGAAGCCGGGCTGGTCGGCGACGAAGACCAACGGGATGTTGAACGAATCGCACAGCACCAGGAAGCTGGTGGCCTTCGAGCAGGCGTCCGGATCGATCGCACCGCCCTTGCGGAGCGGGTTGTTGGCGACGATGCCGACGCTGCGCCCGTCGATGCGGGCCAGCGCCGTCGTGATGGACCGGCCGAACAGCGGCTTGAGCTCGAACAGCGAGCCGGGATCGACGATGCACGCCAGGACGCGCGACATGTCGTAGACCCGAGTGCGGGATTCCGGCAGGATGCGCATGATCTCCCGGCCCCGGTCCTCGTCGTCGGCGCCGTCCGGCACCGGGCCGACCGGCGGCGGTTCGCTCGCGTTGCCGGGCAGATATCCGAGGAAGCGCCGGACGAGATGCAGGGCCTGCTCATCGGTGTCCACGGCGACGTCGACCTGGCCGCTGTGCCGCGCATGCACCTCCCAACCGCCCATGTCCTGCGGCGACACGGTTTCCGAGATGGCCAGCTGTGCCAGCAACGGACTGGAGACCGCCAGCACCGCGCCCTTGCGCATGACGACGAAGTCCGAGAGCGCCGCATACCACGCCGACGAGCCATAGCAGTGGCCGAGAACGCCGGACACCCAGGGACTGTCCCGCACCCTGCGGTACTGGGTCGGATTGCTGCGGCCCGCGACGCCGCCGTTCGCTCCCATCGCGTCGGGCATCCGGGCGCCGCTGGACTCACCGAGGAAGACGAGAGGCAGGCCGCGCCGCTGGGCGATCTGCTTGACGTGCTGGACCTTCTTGCCGTTCACGGTGCTGCTGGACGCGCCGAGCACGGTGAAGTCGTTGACCGCCACCGCGACCGGCCGGCCATCGATGTCGCCGAATCCGGTGATCTTTCCGTCCGCCGGGGTCCGCGCACCCATCTCCGGCCGTTCCGAGGTGGCCAGCAGCCCGGACTCCCGGAAGGTCCCCGCGTCCAGCAGCAGGTCGACGCGTTCGCGGGCGTTGAGCACGCCGTCCGCGCGCCGCGCCGCCAGTTTCGTCGGCCCTCCCATGCCCAGCGCGCGCTGCACGCGACGCTGGAGTTCGGCGGAGCGCTCGGCATGCGGGATCTGCCTCTCGTCCAGCGCGCCGGGCCCCTGGTGCACCGGCGCGTCGTCGTGGGCGTGCGTCATGGGACCCTCTCCCGTGCCGGTAGCAGCCGTCGATGCCGTGCCGCCCGCGCAAGGTCCTCCCGGTCGTCCGGATGCGCGATGGCGATCAGCGCGCGGGCCCGCTCGGCGAGGTCGCGCCCCCGCAACTCCGCCACGCCGTACTCGGTGACGACGGTCCCGGCCAGCGATCGTGGGACGGTGACGGCGGTTCCGGCGGCGAGCGCGGCGACGATGCGGGAGCCGGCCCGGGACCGGGACGGCAACGCGCAGATGTACCGGCCGCCCTCGGAATGATTGGCGCCCACCGCGAAGTCCAGGTGTCCCCCCGTGCCGCTGTACAGACTGGCGCCGATGGACTCGGCGTTGATCTGTCCCGTGAGGTCGATCTCCAGGGCCGAGTTGATCGCCACCAGCTGCGGTGTGGCGGCCAGCCGTGCCGGGTGGTTGGTGACGTCGACCGGCAACACGCGCACGTCGGGGCTGCCGTCGATCTCCCGGCAGAGCTCCTCGCTGCCGGTGACGAAGGTCGCCGTGATCGGCGCCTCCCCGCGCGGGCCGGGCGCCAGCGTGCCGTCCCGCAGCAGGGCCGTGGCGGCGTCGTTGAAGGTCTCGGTCCACAGCCGGAATCCGGCCACCGTGTCGCCGATGGCCCGCAGGACGGCGTCGCCCAGCCGTCCGATCCCAATCTGCACGGCGTCCCCGGGTCGTACCAGACCCGCGACCTGCGCGGCGATCCGCTCGACGATCGGGTCGGGCCCCGGTGGAGCAGGATGGTGCAGCGGCCGGTCCACCTCGACCAGGTAGTCCAACGAGTTCACGTGCACCGCCGTGCCCACCGTTCTGGGCATGCGCGGGTTGACCTGTGCGACAACGGTGCGGGCGCGCTCCACCGCCGCCGGAAGGTAGGCGCTGCAGACGCCCAGGCTGCACCATCCGTCGAGATCCGGCGGCGTCACGTGCACGATCGCCAGGTCGCACGGCACCGCACCGGAGCGGAACAGCCCGGCGGTGAGCCCGTACCCGTTGGGCACGAAGTCCGCCGCGCCGCTGTTGATCGGCGCCCGGGTGCCCGTTCCCGCCATGAAGGCGAGGTGCCGCACCAACGACGGGTCCGCGCGGGTGTACGGCAGTTCGTCGTCGATCCGGTTGTGCGCCAGGCGGATCGGCACCCGCACCCCGGCGACCAGCGCCTCGGTGCAGTCGCGCGGCCAGCCTCCGCCATGCCCGATGACGACGGTGTCGTTCGGCTTGACCAGTCCGGCGATGTCCGCCAGCGGAAGGGTCGTGGGGCCGGCGCTTTCTGTCGGCACGACGCGGCGCACCCGGAACTGCGTCACCGCTGGTTCCACGCGGTCACCTTCCCGGACAGTTCGATCGGTCGGCCGTATGGCCGGTTCGATTGTGTCTCATTATTCGAGTTTTCATCGGCCTGCTAGCTCACTAATCAAGACCGATGGTGTACCGTTCTCGGCGAAAGGTCAAGGCCCGCTGCCACTGCTCACCGGTCGATCCGCTGCGGAGGGATGCCATGTCGCCCACCTCCTCCCCGGACGGGCGTGGACCCACGGCCTACACCAGCAGTACGGTCGACAAGGCCGTCGACATCCTGCTGGCGGTGGCCGATGCCGGTGACGGGATCACGAACATCGACCTGTCCCGGAGCCTGGGACTTGACCGTTCCACGGCCCACCGGCTGACCACCACCCTGGAACGCCGCGGCCTGATCCAGCGCACGCCCGGCCGGGGCTTCGTGATCGGCAGCCGGCTGGGCCATCTTGCCCTGACGGCTACGCCCGATCCCCGCCTGGCGGTGCTTCCCACGCTGGACGAACTGGTGACGCTGACCGGGGAGAGCGCGAGCTTCTGCATCCGGCACGGCACATCGTTCTACTGCGTGGCGCACCAGTTGGCGCCGCACGAGTTGAGCTACAGCCCGATGTCCGGCAGCAGCTACCCGCTGCACTCCGGGGCGGCCGGGCTGGCGCTGTGGGCCAACCTGCCCGAGCCGGCGCGCGAGGAGATACTCGGCACCGCAGACCTCGTCGCCTTCACGGCCAGCACGGTCACGGACCGCGCCCAGTTGCGCGCGGAACTGGACCGGGTCAGGACCGCCGGCTACGCGACCAGCGCGGGCGTGCGCACCCCCGGGGGGTGCTCGATCGCCGTGCCGGTGATCACCGCGGGCGGGCGCGTGGCCGGTGCGCTGGCCATGTCGGCGGCGGAGGTGCGGGTCCCGCTGCGGTCGCTGGTTGAGTTCCACCCGCAACTGCGCGCGGCCGCCGACCGGCTCGCCGACACCCTGAGCCCCCACCGCGAGCGAGAATCATGACGACCCCGAACCCCATGCCGACCCCGACCCCGACCACCCCGCCACCGACCGCTCCGCCCTCCCTGGCGGATCTCACCGAGCACTACGCCCGGCGCAAGGCAGGCACCCTGGATGGCGCCCGCCCGGACGCGGTGCGCTCGCAGCACCAGCGCGGCAAGCTCACCGCCCGCGAACGCATCGACCGGCTCGTCGACGCCGGCAGCTTCGTCGAACTCGGCCAGCTCGGTCGCCCCCGCACCGGCTCCCCGCTGATGCAGGACGTCGACGCACCCGCGGACGGCATCGTCATCGGTCGGGCCCGTGTGGACCGGCGACCGATCGTCGTGGTGTCCTACGACTTCACCGTCATGGGCGCATCCATGGGGCCGGTCAACGACGAGAAGTTCGCCAGGGCACGCCAGATCGCACTGCGCAACGGCGTGCCGCTGGTGATGTTCGTCGAGGGCGGCGGAGCGCGGATCAACGAGCGCATGGGGTCCAGCACCATCCGCGGGCACGAACGATTCTCGGACCTCGGGCTGCTGTCCGGATGGGCGCCGATCCTGTGCGGGGTGGTGGGAGACACCTACGCCGGCCACGCCAACCTGGTGGCGCTCAGCGATTTCGTGGTCATGGTCAAGGGGGCGTCCCTGGGCCTGGCCGGCCCGCGGCTGGTCGAGGCCGCGGTCGGGGAGCGGGTGGAAACCCAGGAGCTGGGCGGCAGCGCGATCCATTCCCGGGAAACCGGGTCGGTCGAGCTGGAGGTCGGCTCCGAGGACGAGCTCATCGAGGCGTTCCGGCGCTATCTGGCGCTGATGCCCTCGAACTCGGGGCAGCCTGCGCCACGGCTGCCGCACCCGCCCGGCGACGAGCGGCTGGACGAGGCGGTGCTGAGCCTGGTGCCGGACAGCCCCCACCGCGCGTACGACATGAGGCGGCTGGTCCGGATGATCCTGGACGCCGATTCCGGTCTGGAGGTCAAACCGGCGTTCGCGCGCAACCTGATCACCACGTTCGGTCGCATCGGCGGACTCCCGGTCGGCGTGATCGCCAACAATCCGATGGTGCTGGCGGGGGTGCTGGACGGCAACGCCAGCGACAAGATGGCCCGGTTCATCAACGTGTGCGACGCCTTCGGATTGCCGCTGGTGTTCCTTGCCGACGTCCCGGGCTACATCGTCGGGGCGGCGGCCGAGCGGACCAACCTGATGCGCCGCAGCATGCGTCCGTTGTGGGAGTTGAGCCAGTCCACCGTGCCGATCTGCACCGTGGTGGTCCGCAAGGCGTACGGACTGGCCTATCACACCATGGGCGGGGCGGAGTTCCACCCGGAGTTAATGGTGTGCTGGCCCAGCGCGCAGGTGAGCCCGATGGGCGCCGAGGGCGCCGTGAACATCATCTACGGCAAGGACGATCGCATGCCTGCCGACCGGCGCGCCGCGCTCGTGGCGGAGTTCAAGGAGCTGGAGCGGCCGATGGTGGCGGCCGAGCAGTTCAAGATCGACGATGTGATCGACCCCCGGGACACCAGGGCCGTCATCCTGAACACGCTGGAGTTCACCACCGATCACCAGCACCGCTCCGGCCACTGGCGTCCGCCGAAGAAGCGAGGAATCGCCCCGGCCTGAACGCCCCGCCCTCGGCTTGTGAGTCCCACGGCGCGCGACACCGCCGCGACAGACTCACCAGGCGGTGGAGCTACAAGACATCCACCTCGGCGAAGGATCGTCCCCCGGAGAGCCGGGCGTAGCCGGGGCCCCGGTCGAAGAACGGTACTGCGCCGCCGGTTTCGGACGCGGCCGCGTCCCGGTCGGCGCGCAACCGGGCCCGCAGATCGCTCGTGGCCGGCTCGTCCACGGTCACCTCGCCGCGCGGTTCGCCCGAGAGCACCACGCCGTAGTCCTCCCGCGCGCCGGCGACGGACACCTTCCCCCACCGGACATCCCGCGCGACCTCGGCGATCGGCCGGTCCAGTGGGTCGCCCCAGCCGCCGCCACCGGTGGTGCG
>JBIQML010000311.1:0-6027 GCA_044463405.1 Nakamurella lactea
TGCGCGTGTCGCCGGACGTTGGCCAGCGCCGATTGCGCGGTGCGCAGCAGCGCCACTTCGGTTGGGCTGGACAGCCCCGGCAGCGTGTCGTCCACGTGCAACTCCGTCACGATTCCGGTGTCGTCGTGCATCCGGCCCAGCATGCGGGCCAACGCCGAGCCGAGCGCACCCTGGTCCAGTTCGGCAGGTGTGAGGGCGGCCAGGATGCGCCGGATGTCGGTGATTCCCTCGGCGGCCAGGGTCTCCACCTGGCCCAGCGCCCGTCGCATGCCGTCGGGATCGCCCGTGCTGGCGGCGGCGTGGGCCAGCAGGCGGATCGAGGGCAGCGATTGCGCGACGGTGTCGTGGATGTCGCGGGCGATCCTGGTTCGCTCGGAGGCCATGCCGGAGTTGCGCTGGGTCAGCACCAACTCGTCCTGCAGGTCGACGATCTCCTGCTGGGTGCGGGTCAGCGACCGCACGAGTTCGTCGCGCTCGGCCGCGTCCTGCAGCAGTTGCAGGTACCCACGGGCGATGCCGACCGCGAAGATCGCACCGATCAGCGGGCCGAAAATGGTGGCGTACTCCGCGGACCCGTGGTGCCAGATCGGCGCGTAGATGACGAGACCGAAGACCACGGCGGAGAAGATGACGGCGCCGCGCAGGGTGAAGAACCGGCCGGCCAGCAGCCACAGCAGGAACGCCAGCCAGATGAACTCGGCCGAGATCGCGATGGTGCCGATCCAGAAGACGGCCAGCGTGCCCGCCCAGGAATAGACGTGCCGCGCCTCGTGCAGCCGCGCGCCGAGCGCCGGTCCGACGGCGTACCAGGCGAGGAACACCAGGCCGGCCAGCACCGCGAGCACCGGCGTGACCTCGTCACCGATCGCCCTCGCGACGCCGACCGCGACCAGCAGCAGGGCGATGACGTGAAGCCCCAGTTGCATGGCGCGCGTCATGGTCCCCGCCCGGCCCGAGGAGCGGCGGGCGGGGACCACGGCGGCGCCGTCAGATGGAGGTGGCGGGGTCGCGCTCATGGGTCAACTCTCCCCCATGCCGGCCGTCCGCGCTGACGGAAACACGGTCGACATCCGGCGCACGGCCGGGCCACCAGCTCCGCGTGCCCAGCAGCGTGAACAGCGCCGGCACGATGACGCTGCGCACCACGACCGTGTCGACGACCACGCCGAGGCCGACGATCAGGCCGAGCTGGCCGAGGGTGACCAGCGGCAACACGCCGAGCGCGGCGAACACCGCGGCGAGCACGATGCCGGCGCTGGTGATGACGCTGCCGGTGTGTGCCACCGCGCGGACCACCCCGCGGCGGGTCCCGACATCGGCTGCCTCGGTGCGGATGCGATGTACCAGGAAGATCGTGTAGTCCACGCCGAGCGCCACCAGGAACAGGAACGCCAGCACGGGGACCTCGACGTCCAGGGCGGGCTGGTCGAACAGCACCCGGCTGAGCCAGGAGCCGGCGCCGATCGCCGCGGCGGCGCTGGCCAGGTTGACCACCAGCAGCAGGATGGGCGCGATCAGCGAGCGCAGCAGCACCAGCAGCACCAGGAACGTCACGGCCAGCACGAGCGGCGCGATCAGCAGCAGGTCGCGCTGGGCGCCGGTGCGGGAGTCGAGGTCCTCGGCGACCTGACCGCCGACGAGCGCGTCCGCGCCCGGGATGGCGTGCACAGTGTCGCGCAACTGGCCCACCAACTCCAGGCTCTGCGCGGTGCTCGGCGCGTACTGCCCGGTGACCATGATCTTGGTCAGGGCGCCGTCGGCGGTGATGCCCACCGGCTGCGCGCGCAGCACTCCCGGTGTCGCGGCGGCGGCGGCCGTCACCTGCGTGGCCTCGGCGCTGCGGGTGACGATGAACATGGGTTGCGCCTCGCCCGGCGGGAAGTGCTGCGACATCACCTGGAGCCCGGCGGCGGATTCGGCGGGAACGCGGAACTTGGCGAGCTGGTCCAGGCCGACCGGGGTGCCCAGCAGCCCGGCGCCCATCACGGCCAGGATCGCGATGCCTCCGGCGAGGCTGGCGATCGGCTTGGCTGTCACCCGGCGGGCGATGCCCGACCACCAGCGTCCGTCGCGGTGGGCGGAGCCGGGGGTAGGGACGAACGGCCAGAACGCCTTTCGGCCACACACGGCCAGCAGCGGGGACAGCGCGAACAGCACGGCGGCCATGGCGATCAGCAGTCCGGCGGCGGCCGGGATGCTCAGCCCGCGGGTGCGCGGGATCACCGCGAAGATCAGCGTCACCAGGGACAGCACGACGGTGATGTTGGAGGCGAGCACGGCGGGGACGGTCTTGCGCCAGGCGGTGGCCAGCGCCATGCGGGCATTCTCGGTGCGCTGCAACTCCTCCCGGTAGCGGGAGATGAGCAGCAGCGAGTAGTTGGCGCCCGCGCCGAAGACCAGCACGCTGATGATGCCGGCGTCGAACTGCAGGCCGAGCCAGGAGCCCAGCGCGCCGGTGACCTTGGAGGCGAGTTGGTCGGCCAGGCCGACGACGGCCAGCGGCAGGATCCACAGGATCGGTGAGCGGTAGGTGCCGATCAGCAGCAGGGCGACGATGCCGATGGTGACCAGCAGCAGGGTGACGTCCGCGCCGTCGAAGGCGAGAGCGACATCGGCGCCGAACGCGGGCCCGCCGGTAACCTGCAGGCGCAGGCCGTCGGGGGTGTGGTCGGCGATGAGGGTGCGCAGGTCGCGGACGGTGTCGGCGGTGGCGGTGGGGTCGGTGCTGACGTCGATGGGGGTGACGATGACCGCGGCGGCGCCGTCGTCACTCACCCTTGGGCCCGTCGATGTGGACTTGGTGAAGCCGTCCACGGTGGGCATGAGCCCGCGCAGCCCTGTCAGATCGGCCTGGGTCAGTGGGGTGTCGTCGGTGCGGGTCGCGACCAGGACGACGGACTGCTGGTCGGCGTCGGGGAACTCGGCCAGCAGCGCGGCGACCTGGCCGGATTCGGAGCCGGCGGGCTCGACGGAACTGCGGTCCGGGGCCTTCACCATGGAGAACAGCCCGAGCAGCACGAGGAACGATGCGAGGGCGATGACGAGCGCGAGGCGCGCACCCTTGCGGGAGGTCAACGCGGTCGAAACCCGTTGGCGCAGGGGCGGCGTGGGACTGGGAGCAACCATGGCTCCAGCCAACCGTTCCGCGGGCGCGGAAACATCGCCAACGAGATGGAACTTGGTCTACAACTTTTGACGGGTGTCGATGGTTGGTCGGGCGCGCGGTGTCGTTGCTGGCTCCGCGGTGCCGGCTAGTTCCACCCTCCGGGCGGGCCGATGATCAGCAAGACCGTCATGATGACCAGCACGGCGGTGACGAAGATCGCCACCAGCATGGCCGGGCGGGCCAGGAACCAGCGCAGCAGGCGGCTCAGCAGTCCGCTGTCCCGCGGATCGTCGGTGGCCTCGCGGCGCCATTCGCCGTCGAGGAGGCCCTTGCGCTCGAGATGCCGATCGAAGGGGATGGTGGCGTACGGCACGACGGCGGTGAACACGGCGAACGCGATCCGGCTGGCGGACCAGCGCTGGTTCACCCCGACCAGCGCCGCCGTGAGCGCGTAGGTGATGAACACCAGGCCATGGACCGAGCCCGTGATCAGCACTGCGACGGGAAGGTCGAACCCGTACTTGAGCACCATGCCGAGCAACAGCCCGGTCCAGGTGACCGCTTCGGCGATGGCGACGACGCGGTAGAACGAGCGCGGGGTGACGCGGGAGCGGGAGGTCATCTGAGTGGCCACGCCTCCACCATGCCAAATTCCGTCACCGGACTCCTGCATCGAAAGTTTGAACCCTTAGCGCAGGTGCTCGGCTGGGCGGCGACGCCCTTGGTCGGGGGCCTGCGTGCCGGTCCTGCGTTCCCGTCCTGGAGGTCGTTATCTAGCCGTGTTATTATTTATTCATGCAGATAACCCACGTGGCGGATGTGCAGCCGGACCTCGGACTGAGCGTGACGGAGGCGGCCAGACGCAGCCAGATCATCGAGGCGACGATTGCGACGATCGGGGAACTCGGCTATGCCAGGACATCCTTCGCGCGGATCATGGAGCGCGCGGGTCTGAGCAGCAGCCGGATGATCACCTACTACTTCACGACCAAGGCCGGCCTGATGCAGGCGGTGCTGAGCACCGTCGTCGGCCTCAAGGACTCCTTCATGGACGAGCACATGGGCGCGGATCAAGAGGCGGGTGATGCGCTCCGGCACTACATCAGGTCGGAGATCGCGTTCCTGGAGGCCCGCCCGGGCCTGGCGCGAGTGCTGGCCGAGTTCGCCAGCGGCGCCGACCCGGATGGTTGGTCCATGGCCGGTCCGGTCCTGCGCGACCTGCGGACCGGGCGGCTCGCCCGGCAGTTGCGCCAGGGGCAGCGCGAGGGGGCGTTCGGCGAGTTCGATCCGGACGTCATCGCGGTGGCTATCGCTGGCGCCATCGACGGCGTTGCCGCCGAACTTGCCCGGGATCCGAAGCTGAAGACCGATCACTACGCGAATGAACTGGCGGACGCCTTCAGCCGAGCGACACAGCCCGTGCCGCGAGGACGCAGCATCGCCAAGAAGAGGGCCTGACCGGTTCACGCACTGCGAGCCACGTCTGGCTGGCATGGGCGAGCGCGTCTGCGCGACGACGCCGCGCGCTCGGGGGACGAACGAATCCGAGAGAGTCGCGATCACGGGGTAAACATCGGAGCCGGCCCGGCGCTAACTGGTGTCCGATCCCGGGTGGCCAGGGCCGGGATCGAACCGGCGACCTTCCGCTTTTCAGGCAGGGGTGGGGCGGTCCAGTGGCATCCGGACGGGCGCTGACCTGCGGCGTTCATGAGTCCAGCTTGCCCCTGGACCCCCAGTGACGGCCAGATAGGCACCGCTTAGGCACCGCGGCACGATCCAACTCTTCGCGAAGCACGATCTCCGGCTGACGCGGTTCGGCGCGCGCGAGCCTCGATATCTGCCAACCTAGGTCGCCCTAAGACCCCACCGGGCCCGACGGGTCATCCTTGGTCGGTCCCAGGCCAAATATGCTCCGCGTCGAGTCCATGATCGGTCTACCATGCGGATCCCTGTCCACATCCGGTTCCCGTAGTGCCTGCCATCCAGCGTCGAACCCGAACTTGGTCGCTGAACCTGCTGGGTTACGAATGCGATGTATCGTGGCCGCCTCGTCGTCCTCCGCGTGTTCCACCACGTAGAGCCAGAAGTCGTCTTGATGTGCCTGGTTCTCATCCAACTGCCTCGCGGACATCCAGACGCCGAAACCCGACCACGAGCCACCAATCGACTTCACCTCGATCCTTCTAAGGAGCGTCCCTTGGCTATCCCGCGACAGTACGTCGAACCCGGGGTTGTTGTGTAGCTGCTCCTCCGGGAGTCGGCCACACGATCTTTCGTACTCGAGCACGCGCCTTATGCCGGCGGCATCGAGTGGCGTGAAGTCACGGGCCTCGTCCCCTGTATCCTCGAGATCGTCGAGGCCCTCGCCGCCGAATGAAACATATGAAGCCATCTGACTTCTGCGTTGGCCGCGGCGCGTCCGCGGCACGTGGGCTGCGGCTTGGTCGGAGCCGCCATTGGCGCCCCTAGACACTGATCTCGAAGCCCGAACCGCTTCAATCCCATCTGCGCCGCCCGTTGGATGCCCTGTTGCCTCTTCCGGTGACTCCAGGGCCACCTCGATATCGCCCTGGGCTACGGACGACGCAGGTAGATCGACGGCCCACTCGGCGACCTCTGATGCAACAGAGGTCCAGGTGGTTGTGGTATCCAAGTCGCGAATCCCGTACTCGTCGAGCAGCCGCATCGCATCATCGAGAGTCCGGGCGGACAGCACTTCATTGAGGGAGGGTGCAATGACGGTGACGTCGACGTCAGGCTCGATTGCCCGCGCAAGTTCGCGAGCAAGGTGTCGATTCGACAGCTGCGACCGTACCAGGAGGACGTTTTGATCGTCAACGAATACCGCCTCACTTGGCTCGGGATCCGTCGTCTCAATTTGATGCCCGAAGCTGACTCGGTATCTCAAGACTAGTTGCGGC
>JBIQML010000312.1:0-6026 GCA_044463405.1 Nakamurella lactea
GGTCGGGGGTCGGCAGGTCGCGGCAGCGGTCCGCGTCCACCGCGCTGAACGCCCCCGCACCACGAGCCTCGTCGCCGGCGTGTTCGGCGCAGCCCGCAGCGTCGGTGACCTGCGGCACGTCGGCGTCGCCGCGCACCCCGTCACCGCCCTGGGGCTGCTCCGAACCGTTCATGGAACGACGTACGACACAGGTACGACACTCACCCCCCGGCTGGATGGCGGGGCCGGCGGGCCCCGGGGATGGGAGGATGAACGCTATGGCCGCACGGGTGGTCGCGGTCAGCCGCGACGGGACGCACCGCTTCAGCAAGGTGCCCTGCGTAGCCATCACCCTGGTCGAGGGCATGGGCGTCGCCGGCGACGCGCACGCCGGCACCCTGGTCCAGCACCGATCCAGGGTGCGCCGCGATCCGAACCAGCCGAACCTGCGCCAGGTCCACCTGCTGCAGGCCGAACTGCTGGTGGAGGTACGGGCCGCCGGCCACGACGTCGAACCGGGCGGCCTCGGCGAGAACATCCTGACCGAGGGCCTGGACATCCTGTCGTTGCCGACCGACACCCGGCTTCACATCGGCGCCACCATCGTCCGGATCACCGGGCTGCGCAACCCGTGCCGGCAGATCAACGACTTCTCGGCGGGCCTGCTCAAGCTGGTGGTGTCACGCGCGGACGGCCGCACCTCCAGTTCCGAGGTGACGCTGAGCCCCACCGGCGGGGCGGAATCGATCGATGGTGCCGGCATCGTGCGCAGGGCGGGAGTGATGGGCGTCGTCGAACGTGGCGGCGACGTCCGGCCGGACATGCCGATCGACGTGATCCTGCCGCCCGAGCCGCACCGCCCGCTGGCGCCGGTCTGACCGGCGCTCAGCCCTCCTCGGCGCGGGCGATCCTCGTCATCTCCTCGCGGGAGATGACCTTGACGCGCTCGCGTGCCAGCGGCGCTCCGGACGCGGTGGCCGCCTGTCCGAGGGCGCGTTCGTGGGCGTCGAGCCGGTCCCAGCCGGCGAAGTCCGTCACCGGCAGGCCCTTGTCGGCCAGCCAGGCGCGCACCGCCGAACGGTCGGGTTGCTCGGCGCGGGTCAGACCGGGCGCGTCGGCCAGCAGGTTCGCCACCGTCTCGGAGGCGTCGGACTTGGTGTGCCCGATCAGCCCGACCGGTCCGCGCTTGACCCAGCCGGTGGCGTAGATGCCGGGGATGCGCTGGCCCTCCTCGTCCAGCACCCGGCCGGCCACGTTCGGCAGCACGTTCGCCGAGGCGTCCCAGGGCAGCTCGTCCAGCGGTTCGGAGCGGTAGCCCACCGCCCGGTACACGGCCTGCACGTCCCAGTCGGTGAACTCGCCGGTGCCGAACACCGACCCGTCCCCGTTGAGTACCTGCCGTTCGGTGCGCAGCCCGGTGACGTGGTCGGTGCCCAGGATGGCCACCGGGCTTTGCAGGAAGTGGATGTGGATGCGCCGGTGTGGCCCCGGGGTCGGCTCGCGCAGCGCCCACTCGGAGAGCACGTCGACGACCATGCGCAGCGACTTGGAGCCGGCCAGCGCCTTCTCGGACGCCTCGTCGAACTCCATGCCGGAGGGGTCGACCACCGCCTGCACGTTGGGGGAGCGGTCGATGTCCCGCAGCTCCACCGGGGTGAACTTGGCCTGCGCCGGTCCGCGGCGGGCGAACATGTGCACGTCCGTGACCGCCGAGGCCTTCAACGCCTCGTACACGTGCTCGGGGATCTCGGTGTACAGCAACTCGTCGCCGGTGCGGGCCATCAGCCGGGAGATGTCCAGCGCGACGTTGCCCACCCCGATCACCGCCACGGATCGGGCGTCGGTGAGGTCCCAGGCCCGCTCCCGGTCCGGGTGCGCGTCGTAGAACGAGACGAACTCGGCCGCGCCGTGGCAACCGGGCAGGTCCACCCCGGGCAGGTCCAGCGCCTTGTCCCGCTCCGCCCCGGTCGCGATGATCACCGCGTCGTAGAAGCGGCGCAACTCGTCCAGCTTGACGTCCACCCCGACGTGCACGTTGCCGAGGAACGCGATCCGCGGGTTGGTCATCACCTGGTGCAGCGCCACGATGATCGCCTTGATCCGCGGGTGGTCCGGTGCCACCCCGTAACGGATCAGACCGTACGGCGTCGGCATCCGGTCGAAGATGTCCACCGTCACATCCGGATCCGACTTGCACAGGATGTCGGCGGCGTAGATGCCGGCCGGACCGGCGCCCACGACGGCCACCCGCAGCGGTTGGGACATGCAGTTCTCCTCGTCGTCTTGCTGCTACCCGCTCACGCCGTGCGGCGACGCACCGGGGTCCTTCCACCACACGACTGCCCGGGCACCGGCGCCGCACAACCCTTCCAGGCTACCGGCGACGCCCGCCACCGGCGTGGACGCCACGGCCACGGAAGCGGCCACAAGTACCACGGGTCCCGGAGGCGACCCGCTATCGTCGGGTGATGTGCATGATGCTTGTGTGACAGGAGTGAACTTACGGGACGGGTGATGTCCGAAAAGAGTGGCGGAAAGCGGCCTGAGAGCGTGCATCGGAGATATTCCCGGCGACGGATGGCGTCGCTGGGTTCGGTCCTGGGAGCGGTCGCGTCGGTGACGGTGCTGGTCGTCGGCTGCTCCGCGCTGGGTCTGAGCGAGGACACCCCACCCGATGTGTCGATCGTCACCTCCGCCGCCCCGGTGGCCAGCTCCAGCGGTGGTTCCCATGCCGCCATCACCGTTCCCACCCTCGGCACCGGCACCGCCACCGGCACGATCACCGTCACCCCCTGGGAGTCGCTGACCAGCAGTTCCGCCCCGACCACCACGTCGGAGCCGCCGCTGACCGCGCCGACCACGACCCGGACCACGCTGACCTTCAAGACGTTCTCGTCGGCCACCAAGCCCACCATCATCAAGCCCAGCCTGAAGGCCACGCCGCCGCCGGAGTGCTACACGCAGGGCAGCTGCAGCGCGCTGGACTCCTCGTCGGTGGGCTCCGGGACGGTGGTCGTGGTCAACCCGCCCGACGGGAAGAACACCGTGGCGATCCTGACGTCGGGCGGCAAGGCGGCCGACGCGCTGTCCCTGATCCGGGTCGACTCGCCCGGCGTGTCGTGTTCCGGCTCGCACTGCCTGGTGCAGGGCGGCCAGTCCGGGGTGCACTTCGGCGCCCTGATGACCGTCTCCGGGGGGCGCCTGAAGGCCGTGCCCGGATTGTCCTCCTCCGCGGGCGCGCTGCGCCTGGTGGGCTCCGGCTCGTCCCTGCTGGTGGCGGGGACGCAGATCTTCGACGATTACGGATTGCCGGTGACGGAGGCTCCGACGGCCGCGCGCACCTGGGCGCTGTCCGGCGGTCAGTTGAGCAGCACCGGCTGCGGCACCCCCCGGCTGTACTCCAGGCCGCCCGCGGTGAGCAGCGCGCAGCACGGGCCGTGCTCCGGCACCCCGGAGATCGCCGGCTACGGGTCGGCGTCCGCGCACAAGATCGCGCATCTGGGCGGGTTCGTGACGCCCTCCGGCAACATCACCTGCGCCCTGCTGCCCAGCGACAAGCTGGCCTGCACCGCCAAGCAGCACGACTTCCCGGTGAAGAAGTGCAGCAAGCCGGAGAAGGAGATCCCGACCTCGCTGCGCGGGCTGCGGGTCCTGCTGGGCACCTCCGGCGGGGTGTTCCACGACGGCTGCCTGGGCTACACCCTGATCGGCAGCCGGGCGTCGAAGATCTCCTACGACCGGTTGGCCGCCGGTGACGGATTCGTCTGCGAGATCCAGCGATCGGGAGTGCGCTGCACGTCCCCGTCCGGGCGCGGCTTCACGCTGTCCCGTGGTGGGCTGACGAGCAACTGACGGCCCGGCCTCAGTAGGACCCGCCGCCGGCCAGCGAGACCGCGCCGGTGGGATGCCAGACGGTCTTGGTCTCCAGGAACGCCCGCAGCCGGGCGGTGCCGGGCAACGCGGTGAAGTCCGGCTCGCGGGCCGGCGCGTACACCCGCTTGACGGTGTCGGACGCCGCACGGGCCAACGACTCCCGGAGATCGCCGGTCACCCCGGTCAGGTCCAGCGCGTTCACGTCGGCATGCGCGGCCAGGTGCGGGCCCACCTCGGCCGGGTCGCCGGTGAGCACGTTGACCACCCCGCCGGGCAGGTCGGAGGTGGCCAGCACCTCGGCCAACGTGATCGCAGGCAGCGGCCGATCCTGCGACGCCAGCACCACCGCGGAGTTCCCCGAGGTGATGATCGGTGCAATCACAGACACCAGGCCCAGCAGCGAGTCCTGCTGCGGGGCGAACGCGGCGACCACTCCGGTGGGCTCCGGGGTGGAGAACGAGAAGAACGGCCCGGCAACGGGATTGGAGCTGCCGAACACGGCGGCGATCTTGTCCGTCCAGCCGGCGAAGTGCACCACCCGATCGATGGCGGCGTCCACGGCGGTCTCGGCCGCCCGCGGCCGGTAGCTCTCGGCGGACACCAGCAGGTCGACGAACTGCGCGCGGCGGCCCTGCAGCATCTCCGCGATCCGGTAGATCACCTGCCCGCGGTTGTACGCGGTGGCGCCGGACCAGGCCCGAAATCCCTTGCGGGCGGCCACCACCGCGTCCCTGGCGTCCTTCTTGGAGGCCTGCGCGGCGTTGGCCAGGAACTCGCCCCTCGGCCCGCGCACCGGGTACGTGCGTCCGGACTCCGAGCGGGGGAACGCCCCGCCCAGGTACAGCTTGTAGGTCTTCAGCACCGGCACCTCGGCGGTGACGGTGGCCGACGGGGTGGAGCGCCGCCGGGCGGGTGCGCCGCCAGCATGGGTGCTGTCGGCCCTGGCGGCGCCGGACTTGGCCGAGCGGGCCTTGGCGGTGTCGCCCTTGGCGCGCCCGGTGGACGCCGATCCGTTGCGTGCCGCCATCAGGCCGCTCCCTCGTCGTCGGTGTCCAGGTAGGCGGCCAACCCGGAGCGTCCGCCCTCCCGGCCGAAGCCGGACTCCTTGTATCCGCCGAACGCGGCCGTCGGGTCGAACCGGTTGAAGGTGTTGGCCCACACCACGCCCGCGCGCATCGCCGCGGCCATGCCCAGGATCCGGGAGCCCTTCTCGGTCCAGATCCCGGCGGACAGCCCGTACGGGGTGTTGTTGGCCTTGGCGATGGCCTCGTCCGGGGTGCGGAACGTCAACACGCTCAGCACCGGGCCGAATATCTCCTCCCGGGCGATCCGCATCGCCTGCGAGACATCCGTGAACACGGTGGGAGGGAAGAAGAATCCGCGATCCGGCACCGGGCACGGCGAGGTCCAGCGCTGCGCGCCCTCGTCGTCGCCGGCCGCCGCCAGCTCACGGATCTTGGTCAGCTGCGCCTGCGAGTTGATGGCGCCGATGTCGGTGTTCTTGTCCATCGGGTCACCCAGTCGCAGCGTCGAGATCCGGTCGTGCAGCTTGGAGATGACCTCGTCGGCCACCGATTCCTGTACCAGCAGCCGGGAGCCGGCGCAGCACACGTGCCCCTGGTTGAAGAAGATGCCGTTGACGATGCCCTCCACCGCCTGGTCGATCGGCGCGTCGTCGAAGATGATGTTGGCCGCCTTGCCGCCCAGTTCCAGGGTGATCTTGCGGCCGGTGCCCGCCAGCGATGACTGGATCTTCCGGCCCACCGCGGTGGACCCGGTGAACGCCACCTTGTCGATGCCGGGATGGTTCACCAGGTGCGCGCCGATGTCCCCGGCGCCGGTGACGATGTTCACCACGCCCGGCGGAAGACCGGCGTCCGCGATGATCTCGGCCAGCACCAGGATGGACAGCGGCGTGGTCTCCGCCGGCTTGATCACCACGGTGTTGCCGGTGGCCAGCGCCGGGGCGATCTTCCAGGCCGCCATGAGCAGCGGGAAGTTCCACGGGATCACCTGCCCCGCGACCCCCAGCGGCCGCGGCGACGGCCCGAAACCGGCGTGTGCCAGCTTGTCCGCCCACCCGGCGTGGTAGAAGAAGTGCGCCGCCGCCGTGGGGATGTCGACGTCGCGGGACTCCCGGATCGGCTTGCCGTTGTCCAGCGTCTCCACCACGG
>JBIQML010000313.1:0-6013 GCA_044463405.1 Nakamurella lactea
CCTCCGTGCCGAGCCGCTCGATCGCTTCCAGGTGCTGCTTCTGCGGCATGCCGCCGAAGCCCATCTGAATGATGGCGCGCTCCAGCCCGTACAGCTCGTGGTACGCCAGCAGCTTGTCGACGACCTCCTGCGCGCTGCCGACCAGCAGCCCCGAGCGGGGGGTGGCCTGCGCGTCGAACGCCGCCCGCGGGATCAGCATTCCGGCGCCCCGCTGGTGGTTGTTGTCGGCCATCCCCTGCGCGAAGTAGGGGTACATCTCCTCGCGCGCGTCCTGGCTGGTGCGGCCCACGTAGCCGTGCGCGTTGATGCTGACCGGCAGCCTTGCGGTGTCGTGCCCGGCCTGCTCGGCGGCCGTACGGTACAGCTCGACGGTCTGCTCGTGGAACGTGATCGGCCCCAGCAGCAGCGCCATCGCCATGGGCAGACCGAGCCGGCCCGTGCTGATCGCGGATGCCGGCGAACCGCCGACACCGACCCAAATCGGGATGGACTCTCCGTCCGCGCGTGGCGCGATGTCGGCGTCGATCAGCGGCGCCCGGAACCGTCCGGACCAGGTCAGCGGGTTCTGCTCGCGGATGGCGAGCAGCAGGTCCAGCTTCTCCCGGAAGAGGTCCGCGTAGTCGGACAGGTCGTAGCCGAACAGCGGGAACGACTCGGTGTAGGAGCCGCGCCCGGCGATGATCTCCGCGCGGCCGGCGGAGAGCAGGTCGATGGTGGCGAACTGCTCCCACACCCGCACCGGATCTTCGGAGCTGAGCACCGTCACCGAGCTGGTGAGCCGGATGTCGCGGGTGGCCTGGGCCGCGGCGGCCAGCAGGATCGTCGGTGCGGATCCGACGAAGTCGCCGCGATGGTGCTCGCCGACACCGAACACGTCCAGACCCACCTGATCGGCGAGCTGTGCCTGCTCGATCGTCTCCCGCACGCGCTGCCGCGGTGACGAAAGCCGGCCGCTGATGGGGTCCTTGGTCACCTCGCCGAACGTCATGATCCCGATCTCGAAACCCATGTCATTCTCCTCTCACTCCGTGAACCGCCAGCCGGTTCAACAAACTGTCTGCACAGGCAGGTAACACCAGAGGCGGCGGATCTAATCCCTGGACTGCCGACGGCAGTTTCGCGCGGGGCCGCTCAGAGTCCGGCGCGTTAGAGTGCCGACATGGCGGAGGAGAGCTTGAGTGGCCTGGAGGACGCGGCGTGGCGCGGGTTCCTGCTCACCCACGACAAGCTGTGGCGCGCACTGGAGGCCGGGCTCGCCACCCTCGGAGTCAGCATGGCCGAATACAGCGTGCTGGCACTGCTCGGCGAGGCCGGGCGGAGCGGGATGCGGATGTCCGAACTCGCCGAGCGTCGGTTGATGTCCACCGGGGGGTTCACCCGGCTCGCCGATCGCCTGGAACGGCGCGGCCTGATCCAGCGCCGCCCCTCGGCCGTCGACGGCCGGGGCAGCGAAGCGGTCCTCACCGGGGACGGCCGCGCGCTGCTGCGCAAGGCCTGGCGCAAGCAGCACGCCCAGCTCCGTGAGCTGTTCTTCGACCACCTCGACCAGGACGACCTTGTCCGGCTCGCCGACATCTGGGACCGTCTGAACGACGAGAATGAGCAGGCAGTACCAGAAACCCACCAGCCCGCCGGGCGGGGCCACGGCCGTCGCCGATGATGCCCACGCGCGTTGAGAGTGCCCGCGCTCAGCGCGAACGGTCCGCTTCGGCGATCACCTGGAGGATCGCGTCGACCACGGCGCCGGGCCGTTCCTGCGGGATCAGATGCCCCGCGCCGGCCACGACCGCCACCCGGCCGCAGGGGTGGTGCGCCAGCGACTCGACCGCATGCCGATTGAAGTCATCGCGAAGGCGCCGTGCCGCCTTGCCCTTCTCGACCCGACCGCCCTGCAGAGCCACCACCGGGACGTCGGGCAGGCCCGCACGCTCCCACGCTTCGAGTTCGTCCCGGGAGCGGAGAACCTCCTTCATCTCGCGCACCCCGGTGCGCATCGCACGCACCGAGGCGTAGTCCCGGGTGATGATCGTCATGTCGTCGTCGCTGAACTCGTCGCCGTGGCCGTGCGGAAGCACCATGCGGATCACCCTGGATGTCGCCCCCATCCGAACCAGCAGCGAGGCGACGCGAAACGACACCCCGCCCAGCAGCACCTGCGTGCGGGTTGCCGTCACCGCGGCGAGCGAGGCATCGACCAGCACGACGCCCGCGACGCGGTCGGGGCTGCCCTGTGCGAACGCCCGGACGATCGGCCCGCCCCAGCTGTGCGCCACCAGCACGACCGGCTGCGACTCGCCGACCGCGTCCAGCACGGCGGCCAGGTCCTGCGCCATCCGGGTGAGCGTGCGGGGGTGTGGATCCTCGTCGCTGCCGCCGTAGCCGGATCTGTCGTAGGACAGCGTGCGGGCATGTGCGCCGACGGCGCGCTGGACCGCGAGCCACTCGCCGGCGGGCGCGCTCATCCCCGCCTCGAACACCACGAGCGGGCCTGGCTTCTCGCCCGCCACGACCGTTCGGATGCGCCGGCCGTCGGCAAGCTGCACCATCTGCTCGGTGAGTCCCTGGCCCGGATTGAGCGTCCCCGGCGTGGCGCCGCCGGCTCGGTTCTTGGTCATCGTCACCTCTCAGTCATCCCGCACCGCAGGGTGAACGCGACCCCACTGCTGGGTCGCCTCGAGTTGCCGGGCCGGCCAACGCGGATTCCGGCGCCACCGTGACGAACGCACCCGGTGGCGCGGCCAGCCGATCGATGCGGTCCAGGTAGTGCTCGGTCACGTCACGAGAACTCACCTCGCGGCGCCGGAGCGCCCCGCGCCGCCCGGCCACCGACAGCTCGTGCAGGCTGCTCACGGCGCCGGCACCCGCGCGGTCATCAGGCCGTGCACGATGCCGGCCAGGCCGTCCAACTCGTCGAGGGTCATCAGCTGCCGGCCGACGAGCCGCCGGTGCATGAGCGGCCCCTCCAGCAGATCACCGAGCATGGCGAGGTCGGGAACGTCGACGAGTTCACCGCGGCGCACGGCCCGGACGATGGCATCCCGCAGCGGTTGGGCGCGTCGCAACGTCATCGCCCGGAACGCCCGCTCCGCGTCCTCGTCCAGGTCGGCCAGCACGCCGATCGCGACCTCGACCCAGTCGGACGACCAGGACTGCCACAGCGCCTCCAGGTAGGCACGGACGTCCCCGCGCAGCGAGCCGGTGTCGAAGTCCGGCACCGGTGGCAGATGGACGACCATCGCGGCGGTGACGAGTTGCGCCTTCGTGCTCCACCGGCGGTAGATGTCGCTGCGGTGCGCGCCGGCGCGGGCGGCGACCCGCGCGAAGGAGAGGGCTGCGTAGCCCGAAGACGTCACCAGCTCCCACGCAGCGGCCAGCAGTCGCTGCTCCAGCTTGCTATCTCGAGTACGCAACTCCCTGCCCGCCCGGCTCGTCAAATCGCTACGACCTGTAGCTGATCAGCGTATGCTGCACCGCTACCGCCAGCAAGGCCTGGTGCGAATCGTCGGGGCCTTCGCAGTCCAGCCGGCAGCCGGGCGCTACAGGCTGTAGCGGTGGCACGCGGAGGAGGGGGTGCGGGTGCCCGGCGGTTCGGCGGGGATCACCGGCCGATGGCCACCACGCAGTTCTGCCCTCCGAAGCCGAAGGCGTTGACCAGCGCCATGTCCACCGTCATCGTACGGCTGACCTTCGGCACGTAGTCCAGGTCGCACTCCGGGTCCGGGGTGTCCAGGTTGATGGTCGGTGGCACCACGCCGTCCCGGATTGCCAGGCAGCCCACCAGGACCGACAGCGCTCCGGCCCCGCCGATCAGGTGGCCGACCATGGACTTGGGAGAACTGACCGCGACCTCGTCGGCCGCGCGTCCGAAGGCCGAGCGGATCGCCCGGGTCTCGGTCCGGTCGTTGGCCTTGGTGGAGGTGCCGTGCGCGCAGATGTAGTCGACGTCCCCCGGCGACAGCCGGGCCTCCGCCAGCGTTCGGCGGATGGCGTCGGTGGCGAACTCGGCGTTCGGGCTGGGCGCCACGATGTGGAAGGCGTCGCAGGTCAACGCCCCACCCAGATAGCGCGCGTAGCTGCGCGCGCCGCGCTCGTCGGCGTGCCGCCGGGACTCGACCACGAACACCACGGCCCCCTCGCCGTAGACGAAGCCGTCCCGGTCGGCGTCGAACGGTCGACTCGCGGTGGCCGGATCGTCGTTGCGGGTGGACAGCGCTCCCATGATCGACAGGCCGCCGAACATCAGCGGCACGATCGACGCGTCGGTGCCGCCCGCGACCACCACGTCCGCCTCGCCGGCGCGGATCAGCCGGGCGGCCTCCAGCAGCGCGTAGTTGCCGCTCGCACAGGCCAGCGCGCTGGCGGTGACGGGACCGTGCGCGCCCAGCCGGATGGCAACCTGGCACGCCGGCATGTTGGGGATCACCGACGGGATGAACTCGCCATGCAGGCCGCGCCAGCCCTTCTCGGTGAAACGGTCGCCGGCGTCGGCGATCTCGCCCAGCGCACCGACGGCGGTGTTGATCACGACGCCGGTCCGGTCGGCATCGGCGGCAGCCAGGCTCGGTTCCTGATCGCCGGCGTCGGCGACCAGCCCGGCGTCCGCCACGGCCTGCACGGCAGCGCCCACGGCCAGGTGGGAGAACCGCGTCGAGCGGCGGGCCTGTTTCGGCGTCATCACCGACAGCGGGTCGAATCCGCGGACCTGCCCGGCGATCCGGGTGGGCAGGCCGGTCGGGTCGAAGGCATCGATGACGGCGATCCCGGATCGCCCGGCGCGCAACGCCGCCCAGGTCGAGTCGACATCGTTGCCGACGGGCGTCAGCGCGCCCAGACCGGTGATGACGACGTCATCGACGGCGCCCTCCATCCCCACGAAACCTCCTATCGGCCCGCCCCGAGTGGACCTCACCGTACGCCCGGCACCGGAGCACTGCCGGGCGTACGGCCCGGGCAGGTCGACCTCGTCACCGCCGGGGTGCCCAGTCGGCCGGATCGCCCCACGGATGCCGACCCTCGTCCGGAGGTTTACGGTCGATTGGTCCACTGTTCCACCACGGGTCGCCGTGGCCGGCGACACCGTCCGTCGCGCGAAGGGTCTGCCATGACCGACAGTTACGACTCGACGGCATTCCGTCAGGTCTTCGAACGGCACTTCACCTACCAGGCCGGCATCCGCCGCAACCTGCACAGGTTCGCCGACCGGACCGCGCTGACCGACTCGGGGTCCGGCCGGAGCTGGACCTACGCGCAGCTCGGTGAGGACGCCACCAGGGTGGCGCGGGGGTTGGCCGATCGGGGGGTCCGGCCGGGGGACCTGGTGACCTACCAGCTGTTCAACGGCCCGGCGTTCGCGCAGATGTACGTCGCCACGCAGCTTGCCGGGTTCATCGGATCGCCCATCAACTTCCGGTTGGCGCCGGGCGAGATCGCCTACATCCTGGACGATTCCCGGCCGGCAGCGTTCGTCTACGACGCGGCGCTGACCGAGCCGGTCGCGGCCGCGCTGTCGCTGGCCCAGCATCGCCCCGCACTGCTGGTGGCGGTCGGCGACGAGGCGGGACCCGCGGGCCGGCCGCTGCCGGACGGCGCGATCGACTGGACGGAGCTACCCTCCGGCGACGCGACGCCGCTGCCCGCGCCGGAGGCGGACACCTATGGCGAGACCACCAGGCTCTACACCTCGGGAACCACCGGCATGCCCAAGGCGGTGCCGCTGAACTCGCTGGTGGAGGTGCTGTCCGCGCACGACGTGATCATGCACTTCCCGCTGTCGCCGTACGACCGCACCATGAACATGTCTCCCTGGTTCCACCGCGGCGGCCTGTACTCGGGCGGGCCGAACCCGGTGTTCTACGTCGGCGCGGAGGCGGTGAGCCTGCGCAGCTTCGATGCGGACGCGGTGCTGGACGCCACCGAGCGGCACCGCCTGACCTTCCTGATCGGCGCCCCCACCAACCTGGCCATGCTGGCCGACGCGCAGCAGGCGCGACCGCGGGACCTGTCCAGCCTGAAC
>JBIQML010000314.1:0-1884 GCA_044463405.1 Nakamurella lactea
CGGTGGTGGTCACGCAGCAGAGCCTATCCAGCGGCCCGTCGGGCGCCCTACCCCGTCGAGGCCCCCCGAAGTTGCCGGAGGTAGCCCGAAGTTGCACCAGGTAGCCCGAAGTTGGCGGCGTGTCCGGACAACATCGGGCTACCTGGTCTGCGGGACGAGCGCGGCCCCGGCGAGACCGCCCGTGACAGACTGGGGGATGTGAGTCCCACCCCCGCCACGAAGGTCGCGCCCCGCCCGACGACCGACATCGACGCGGATGCCGACACGTCCCAGGAGGTGCCGTGGGTGGCCATCGTCTGGAACGACCCGGTGAACCTGATGTCCTACGTCACCTACGTCTTCCAGACGCTGCTGGGACACCCCCGGCCCACCGCCGAGAAGCTCATGATGGACGTGCACCACAAGGGCCGGGCGACCGTCTCGCACGGCACCCGCGACGCCATGGAGGCCGTCGTCGCCAAGCTGCAGGGCGCCGGACTGTGGGCCACCATGGCCGCCGATCGCTGACGGCCCCGCTGACGTGCGACTGTTCCGGGAACGGCTCGGCCGGTACGTGGCGACCTTCGAGCCGGAGGAGGCCCGGCTGCTGGCCGACCTGGTGGACCAGATCCGCACCCTGCTGGCCGACCGGCGCACCTCCACCCCGCAGGACCCGCTGGCCGGCCTCACGGGGGTGACGGTGGGTCCGTCCACCGCCCCGGAGGACCCCGCGGTGGCCAGGCTGCTGCCCGACTTCTCCCGGGACGACGCCGAACTGTCGGCGGCGCTGCGGATGCTGCGGGAGCCGGAGGTGATCGCGGCCAAGGACACAGCGGCGGTGACGCTGCTGGACTCGCTGCCGCGCGGCGGCGGCACGGTCCGGCTGGACGAGCCGACCGCGCGGGCCTGGCTGGCGGCGCTGAACGACGTGCGGCTGGCACTCGGGGTGCGGATGGACATCACCGAGGATGACGTGGAACCCGCCGCGGCCTCCGCCGACCCGGAGAGCCCCGACTACGCCATGTACGTCACCTACCGGTGGCTGGCCGCGGCCCAGGAATCGCTGGTGCAGGCCCTGATGGGGGACGCCTGACGGCCCGGCCCGGGGGAGAGAACCAGGGTCGATCGGGGGTTTGCCCCCACCCCCGTCACCGCCGCGTGCACCTATCGTGGTGACCATGACGTTTCCCACGCCGACGTCCGGATCATCCGGGTCCACCGCCAAGGCCACGAAGCCCTCGGTGCTGGTGCCGAAGCGGATCAAGCCCGCCGCCATCACCATCGGGGCGTTCGGCGCCCTGCTGGTGGTGGTGCAGATCGTCAACATGTTCATGAGCTACCGGCTGAACGCGGAGGGCATCGTCCCCCGCACGCTGGGCGGGCTGTGGGGGGTGCTGGACGCCCCGCTGCTGCACGCCGGCTGGGGCCACCTGGTGTCCAACCTGATCCCGCTGCTGATATTCGGATTCCTGATCCTGGTCAGCGGGCTGCGGCAGTTCGTGGCGGTGACGGTGCTGGTGTGGCTGATCTCCGGCTTCGGGGTCTGGCTCACCGGCCCGTCCGGCTACACGATCGTCGGGGCCTCGACCCTGGTGTTCGGCTGGCTGGCGTTCCTGGTGCTGCGCGGGTTCTTCTCCCGGCACTTCGCGCAGATCGCGCTGGGCATCGTGCTGCTGGCACTGTGGGGCGGCATCTTCTGGGGCCTGCTGCCCGGCAAGGAGGGCATCTCCTGGCAGGGGCACCTGTTCGGCGCGTTGGGCGGTGCGCTGGCGGCGTTCCTGGTGGCGAAGGCGGACGGGCCGCGGCGCAAGCAGGTGCCGGCCGGGTCGTCGCCTGGCATGGCGCTGCCCGGCGCCGGCTGAGCGGCCTTGCCGCCACCACGAAACCCCTCTTGTGCGTCTGACG
>JBIQML010000314.1:1894-5994 GCA_044463405.1 Nakamurella lactea
CGCCATAGCGCCACCTCGGACACACAAGGCGGCGCCCGCTGATCGGTCCGAGCCGGCCGGTACCGTGCACCCATGACGCGCGCAGACGGCAGGGCCGACGACGAATTGCGACCGGTGACGTTCACCCGGGGCTTCCAGCAACACCCGGCCGGGTCCGTGCTGGTCGAGTTCGGCGCCACCAAGGTGCTGTGCGCGGCCTCCGCGGTGACGGGCGTGCCGCGCTGGCGCAAGGGCTCCGGGCTGGGCTGGCTGACCGCCGAGTACGCCATGCTGCCGTCCTCCACGCACGAGCGCAGCGACCGGGAGTCGGTGCGCGGCCGGGTGGGCGGGCGCACCCACGAGATCTCCCGGCTGATCGGCCGGTCGCTGCGCGCCTGCATCGACCTGGCGGCGCTGGGGGAGAACACCATCGCCATCGACTGCGACGTGCTGCAGGCGGACGGCGGCACCCGGACGGCCGCCATCACCGGCGCCTACATCGCGCTGTCCGACGCGATCACCTGGCTGCGCGCCAAGGGCGCCCTGGCGGACCCGCGGCCGCTGTCCTGCCAGATCGCCGCCGTGTCGGTCGGGGTGGTGGGCGGTCGGGTCCGGCTGGACCTGCCGTACGAGGAGGACTCCCGGGCCGAGGTCGACATGAACGTGGTCGCCACCGACACCGGCACCCTGGTGGAGATCCAGGGCACCGGGGAGGGCGCGACCTTCCCGCGATCCACGCTGGACGCCATGCTGGACTCCGCGCTGGCCGGCATCGCCACGCTCACCGAGTTGCAGCGCCAGGTGCTGGCCGATCCCTACCCCAAGGCGCTGCCGGAGCCGAAGTGAGCGCTGCGCCCGGCGGTCCCCGGCTGCTGCTGGCCAGCCGGAGCGCCGGCAAGCTGGGCGAGCTGCGGCGGATGCTGCCGGACACCGTCACCGTCCTGGGCCTGGACGACTTCCCGGACTTCGTGGAGGACCCCGAGACCGGAGCCACCTTCGAGGACAACGCGCTGGCCAAGGCCGAGCGGGCGGCCCGGGAGACCGGCGTGATCGCGCTGGCCGACGACTCCGGGCTGACCGTCGCCGCGCTGAACGGGATGCCCGGGGTGCTGTCGGCCCGCTGGGCCGGGCGGCACGGCGACGACGCCGCCAACAACGCGCTGCTGTTGGCCCAGATGGGCGATGTGCCCGACGAGCGGCGTTCGGCGGCGTTCGTCAGCGTGGTGGCGCTGGCCGTGCCGGGTGGTCGCAGCCGGACTGTGCGCGGCGAGTGGCCCGGCCGGCTGCTGCGGGAGCCCCACGGCGAGAACGGGTTCGGCTACGACCCGCTGTTCGTGCCGGCCGAGTGCGACGCCGACGGCTCGGGCCTGACCAGCGCGCAGCTCTCGCCGGCGCGCAAGAACGAACTGTCCCACCGGGGTCGGGCCATGGCCGCGATCCGGCCGGTCCTGCTCGAGGTCCTCGGACTGCCCGCCGGAGCCTGACGGCCGAGGTCGTGTGGTCCAGGGTGCGGCCGGGCGCCCGCTGGACCACACGACCACCAGGTGTCAGGACTGGATGGACTCCAGTTGCTGGCGGATGGTGCGCCGCACCCCGGCCCGCAGGAACACCGCGGCGAGCCCGGCCAGCAGCAGCAACAGCCCGACCAGCAGCCCCATGCCGCTCATGCAGAAGGCCGCGAACTGGTCCTGGTCGAAGGCCCACCTCGTGAGGTCGGCCAGGCGCGCCCCGCCGCTGCCCGATCCCGTGGTGACCATCGCCCACACGCTGACGGCCGCCAGCAGGAAGCCGGGCAGGATCGCCGCCCAGGACGCCCACGCCGCCAGCAGCGCGGCGAGCGCGATCAGGATCACCCCGACGATGGTGAGAGCCAGGGACAGCGCGTCCAGGCTTCCGGTCACGGCCGCCGCTCCGTTCCCGGACGTGGTGTCGCCCAGGTTGGAGGTGTCCACCGTGCGCATCTTGCCCTGGTACAGCAGCACCAGCACCAGGCCGCCGATCACCAGAATCAGGCCGACGACGCTGCCCAGGAGGTTCAGGGCCACCCGGGATTCGGCCTTCGGCATGCGCACGGGTGGCAGAACCACGTTGGCGGTGGGGGACGGCTGGAAGACCTGCGGCCCCGCCGGGGTCGGCCCGGACGGCATGCCGAGGCCCTGGTATCCGGATCCCTGCTGGTAGGAGTAGCCCTGCTGCGGATAGCCGCCCTGCGGGCCGGTGTCGCCCGGGCCGGGGTAGCTGGCCGTCGGGGCGCCGATGTAGGAGGTGGCGTTGGGGTCGGCGGTGGGTGGCAGGGCGGTCGTCGGTCCGGCGTCGGCGCCGCCTGGCCAGCCGGTCGGCCGGTAGTCGGGCGAGGGGCCCGGCGTCGGACCGGACGACGGCGCCCCGGGCCCGGTGGGACCGGACGCGGGACCGGTGACGGCGCCAGGCTCAGGACCGGGAACGGGACCCGACGCGGGACCGGTGACGGGCCCCGACGGCGGGCCGCTGACCGGGCTCGACGCCTCCCCGGCACGGCCCTCGGCGTCGTCGGTCGCCGGGAACGGCGCGTCGGGCACCCGCTGCGCCCCGGACGCCTCGTCACCGCCCGCATCACCGGTCTCGGCACGGCCCTGGTCACCGGCCGGGGAGTCGGATACGACCTGCGTGTCCGACGCGTCGTCACCGAACGCGGATGACTCGCGCGGCACGACGCGGGTCGCTTCCGGGTCCTCCTGATCGGTCCAGCGCTCGTCGGAGGGGTCGATGGGGGCGGAACGATCCTGCTCGGACATCGGGCTGCCTTTCGTGACAGGGAATGGCGCGCGTGTGCAGGGTACGACGACGGGATGCCCGCAGAGGGGGAAGTGGGGCCGTCTCGGCCTGTCGGAGCGTGGCCCCCCGCACGGCTGTCCACCGTCATGCCACGAGGGTGCAGCGCGGTCCGTCCGGCGCGGTCACCGATCCGGTGGCCGGTTCACCGTCGTTTCACGACGCGGCGTTAGGGTGGAAAAATGGCCCGTAAGCGAAGCCGCCGCCCGAATCGCGCAGCAAACGCCCGGCCACCCAGTCGCACGGCCCCGCGCCGGCCGTCCACGGGCCTCGTCGCCAAGCAGAAGAAGGCCGACCGCCGCTGGCGGCTGTTCCTGCGCATCGGCGCCCCCATCGTGGTGGTCGTGCTGGTGGTGGGCATCTTCCTGGCCGTCAAGCTGACCAAGTCGCCGATCAAGTCCGGGCCCGGTGAGGCGCTCACCGGACCGGTGCCTGACTCGATGATGACCGAACTGTCGTCCGTGCCCGACAAGGTGTCCGACTCCGTGGGTGCCGGCGACATCTCGGGGGTGTTCACGGCCATCAAGGGGACACCGATGACCGCGAACGGCAAGCCCCGCATCCTGTACATCGGCGCCGAGTACTGCCCGTACTGCGCGGCCGAGCGCTGGCCGATGGTGGTGGCGCTGTCCCGGTTCGGCACCTTCTCCGGGCTGGGCATGACGTACTCCGCCACCAACGACTCCGCCGGTCCGGACACCCCGACGCTGACCTTCCACGGCGCCAGCTACACCAGCAAGTACGTGAGCTTCAAGGCGTACGAGGAGACCACCAACCAGCCGGACCCGAACGGCAGCGGATACGTCAAGCTGGACACGGTGTCCAGTTCGGACGAGAAGATCATGCAGAAGTACAGCAGCACCGGCTCGATCCCGTTCGTCGACTTCGGCAACCAGCTGTTGATCAGCGGCGCGAGCTACGACCCGAAGATCCTGGCCAACACCAGCCAGATCGACATCGCCAAGGGGCTGAGCGACTCCGGCTCCGCCGCCACCAAGTCGATCGTCGGCACGGCGAACATCATCACCGCCGGGATCTGCACGCTGACCGACGACAAGCCGGCGAACGTGTGCTCCCAAGCGGGCGTCACCGCCGCCGCCTCGACCCTTCCCAGCTGATGGCCGGCAGCCGGGGCGTGAACGCGCGGCGGGAGACACCGGGATCCCGCGGCGACCGCCGTGAGGGCGGTGACGAGGCCCCGGCGGCCGAGCGGTCACCGGCGCGGATGCCGGCGGCCATCTGCTCCTTCGTGCTGGCCGTGGCCGGGCTGGTGATCTCCGGATACCTCAGCTACGAGCACTTCACCGGGT
>JBIQML010000315.1:0-5971 GCA_044463405.1 Nakamurella lactea
CCTGATGTACGAGGGTGGCATCGCCAAGCAGCGCTGGTCCGTCTCGGACACCGCCGAGTACGGCGACTACGTCTCCGGCCCGCGGGTCATCGACGACCACGTGGCGGAGAACATGAAGGCCGTGCTCTCCGACATCCAGGACGGCAGCTTCGCCGCCCGGTTCATCGCCGACCAGGACGCCGGCGCGCCGGAGTTCAAGCGGATGCGCGCGGAGCAGGAGGCGCACCCCATCGAGGAGACCGGGCGCAAGCTGCGCGGCCTGATGAGTTGGGTGCGCAGCGACGACGACTACACCGGGACCGCCGCCCGGCACTGACCGGCACCGTTCGGCGCCGCAGCGGCACCGCTCGGCGCCGCCCGGCACCGCCCGGCACGCGAACGCCCACGACCCTCGACCCATCGCGACGGCGACGGGTCGAGGGTCGTGTCGTGCTGCGGTCTTTCGGTGACCGCGTCACCGCTACGTGCTAAAAGGTCTGGCCACCCCTGGACTGGATCCATGCCTTGGACTGCGGGTTGAACATGAAGACCAGGATCAGGATCGGGATCACCAGGCCGAGCAGGCTGCCCGCGTAGAAGTACATGATGATCTCGATCAGGTTGATCACGATCGCGGCCGCCGCAGCGATCACGATGATCCGGCCGTCCTTGCCGTTCAGCGCCTGCACCCCGCCCCAGATCATGGCGGCACAGGCGATCAGCGACAGCACCACCAGGAACGTGTAGAAGCCTCCGACGCCGAAGGTGGACAGCAGGCCGAAGGCGACCAGACCGAAGATGATGCCGAGACCCCCGACGACGAAGGCCAGGACCGCCGCGGCCGTGACCATGCCAGGGCGGGCGGCGCCTGCGGGGACGCCGGGCGCACCGGCATAGGCGGGGTACGGCTGCTGCGCGTACGGCCCCGGTGGAGGCTGCTGCGGATACTGCCCCGGCTGTTGCGGCGCGTCGGGCGGGGGAGCGGTCATCGGAACCTCCAGTGCATCGAATGTCGGACGGAACGCTGATCGGCCCCACCCGACCAGCATCGTGACATTGTTCACGCCGAAATGGGGTGAAATCCGCCAAAAACTCGTCGAATCCGCCCTCGCGGGGGATCGGCGGGGTGGGTAGCGTGCCGGAATGACCGAAGAATCGGGCCGCCCCGTGGTGGTGATCGCTGACTCGTTGGCCCCCTCCGCGGAGCAGGTGCTGTCCGGCGAGGTGACCGTGCGGCACGTCGACGGGACCGATCGGCCCGCGCTGCTGGAGGCGCTGCGCGAGGCGAATGCCGTCATCGTCCGATCGGCCACCCGAATGGACGCCGAGGCGATCGCCGCCGCGCCGCACCTCACGGTGATCGCCCGCGCCGGTGTCGGGCTGGACAACGTCGACATCCCGGCCGCCACCGCGCGCGGGGTGCTGGTGGTCAATGCCCCGCAGTCCAACGTGGTCTCGGCCGCCGAACACGCCGTGGCGCTGCTGCTGGCCGTCGCCAGGCGGATCCCGGCCGCGGACGCCTCGCTGCGCGCCGGACAGAGGCGCCGCTCGGCCTTCACCGGCGTGGGACTGGCCGGCAAGACGATCGGCGTGGTCGGCCTGGGCCGGGTCGGGCAGTTGTTCGCCGCCCGGATGGCCGCCTTCGACACCACCGTCATCGCCTACGACCCCTACCTGCAGCCGGCCCGGGCCGCCGCGCTGGGCGTCGGCCTGGTGGACCTGCCCGCTCTGCTGCAGAGGTCCGACGTGATCTCCATCCACCTGCCCCGCACGCCCGAGACGGTTGGCCTGATCGGTGCGGAGCAGCTTGCCACCGTGCGCCCCGGGGTGCTCGTCATCAACGCCGCCCGCGGGGGGCTGATCGATGAGGCCGCGCTGGCCGCGGCGCTGGCCGACGGTCGGGTCGGCGGCGCCGGCATCGACGTTTTTGGCGACGAGCCGCCCGGCGCTGGCCACCCGCTGATCGGGCTGCCGGGCGTGGTCGCCACGCCGCACCTGGGCGCCTCGACCGCCGAGGCGCAGGACAAGGCCGGCGTGTCGGTGGCCCGGTCGGTGCTGCGGGCGCTGCGCGGTGAATTCGTGCCGGACGCGGTGAACATCGGCGCCTCCGGCCCGATCGACGAGCGGGTGCAGCCCTGGATCGGTCTGACCAGCCGGCTGGGCGAGATCCTGACCGGGCTGGCGGGGGCGGTGCCGGCGGAGGTGGTCGTGACGGTTCGCGGCGACCTGTCCGAGACGGACACCTCGGTGCTGCAGATCGCCGCGCTGCGCGGGCTGATCGGTCCGGTGGTCGACGAGGCGGTCAGCTTCGTCAACGCCACCGCGCTGGCCGCCGACCAGGGCATCGAGGTTACCGCCTCGTCCACCGGTGAGATCGGCGACTACCGCTCGGTGGTGCAGCTGCACGCGGCCATGCCGGACGGCGAGTCGGTGAGCGTGTCCGGAACGCTGTCCGGGGAGCGCCAGGTGCCCAAGCTGGTGGAGATCAACGGCCGGCACTTCGACCTGCGGGCATTCGGCCACCTGCTGATCGCCAGCTACCCGGATCGCCCCGGGGTGATGGGCAGCGTTGGCACCCTGCTGGGGGAGGCGGGGGTGAACATCCTGGCGGCGCAGATCTCCCAGGAACTGTCCGGCGAGGCCGCCGTGATGGTGCTGCGGACGGACGGTCCGCCCCCGTCCGACCTGCTGGCCCGGATCGGGTCGAGCGTGTCGGCGCGCACGGTGCGTGCCATCGCCGCGGGCTGAAATCGGGCGGCGGTGACGGACCGTCACATCACGCGGTCGGTACATCGAATGGGCGATCTTCCGCAAGGTTCCTCTCCTCATTTGCGGTCGAAGCGAACCGGATGGTGAGACCGTCGGGCGTCCCTCCGCCCGTTTGGGCAATCGAGTGAATGTCGTACCGGGATTTCATCACGCTCCGTTATTGCGTTGGTTTCGTGTCAGCTGCCCCTATGGCCAGTGTCGTCGGACCCGATTAGCCTCTCGGCTCACGGACACCGGCCGGAACCGCGACTCTCGTGGCGGTGTCGCACGGATCGGGTCACCCGCCCGACCGGGCCCCGGCTGCATTCCCACAACGAAGGGATCGAACGCATGGCACGACAGTCCGGGTTCTCCAGACGACTGCTGACCGCCCTGGCGGCGGCGTCGCTGTTGACCACGATGGGGCTCGCCGCCGGACCGGCGAACGCGAGTCCGGGCTCCCCGGGAGGCGACGCGCAACCCGCGAACACCACCCCGCACGGGTCGCTGGCCGGCACCCTCGACATGAGCAAGGGCTACGCGTCCTCGCCGTACGCCCAGCGCGCCGCCGCGGCGAACGCCGCCGCCAAGCTGCACCTGCACGGTGACGGCTCGCAGACGGTCTTCGTGCAGCTGGCGCCCGCGAACTCGCGGGACGGCGCCGCCGCGATCTTCCACCGCAGCTACCAGCAGCGGCTGGCGCAGAACCTGAAGAGCCTGCCCGGCAAGCCGACGCCGAAGCAGCGCAAGGCCGCCGCCGCCTCCGCGACCACCGCGGCGACCAAGGCCGCCAACGCGCGCAAGGCCACCATCCTGTCGACGGCCTCCGCCGTCATCAAGCAGGCGAAGAACGCGGACCGCAAGGCCACCACGCTGTACTCCGTCACCAACGCGCTCCCCGGCGTCGCGCTGACCGCGAACCGGGCCACCCTGAAGGCGCTGGCCGCGCGCCCCGACGTGGTCAAGATCTCCACCATCGTGCCCAAGCACCTGCTCAACGCGCACACCGCGCAGCTGACCAGGGTGCTGAACACCTGGCAGGACACCGGGCTGACCGGCGACGGCGTGAAGGTCGGCATCATTGACACCGGAATCGACTACACGCACGCCGATTTCGGCGGCGTGGGCACCGCCGGGGCTTATCAGGAGGCGGAGCAGAACGCCTCCAGCAAGCTCTACCAGTGGCACGAGAACCTGCCCACGCTCGCGAAGACCAAGATCGCCGGCGGCTGGGACTTCGTCGGTGACGACTACGACGCCGCTCCGACAACCGCCACCGGCGCGCCCAACCCGAACTACCAGCCGGTGCCGCACCCGGACCCGAACCCGCTGGACTGCAACGAGCACGGCACGCACGTGGCCGGCACGGTCGCCGGCTACGGCGAGACCTCGGACGGGACCACCTTCACCGGCGACTACTCCACCTTGACCGCCCAGGACCTGGACAACATGGAGATCGGACCGGGCATGGCTCCGGGCGCGACCCTCTACTCGTTCAAGGTGTTCGGCTGCGAAGGCTCCACCGACGTGGTGATCGAAGCGCTGGACACCGCGCTGGACCCCAATGGTGACGGCGACTTCCACGACGGCATGAACATCGTCAACCTCTCGCTGGGCTCCGACTACGCCACCGTGGACGACCCGGAGAACGACGTGGTGGACGCGCTGGCGCAGAACGGCGTGCTGCCCGTGATCGCGATGGGCAACGCCGGCGACCTGACCGACGCCGGCGGCTCGCCGGGCAACGCGGTCCGCGCGCTGGCCGTGGCCAGTTCGGTGGACTCCTACCAGTTGCTGTCCGGCGTCCAGGTCAACGAGCCCGCCGACGTCGAGGGCACCGCCCTGGGCCAGGTGTCCGTGGAGTACGACTGGGCGGACAACGGCGGCGATGGCGCGAACGTCGTACCGCTTCCCGCCACCGGCGACGTCGTCGAACTCACCCAGACGGACAACCTGGACGGCTGCGATCCGCTGAACGCGGCCGACGCGGCCGCGGTCGATGGCAAGATCGCCTGGCTGACCTGGGACTCCAACGACGCCACCCGGCGCTGCGGCTCGGCGGCCAGGTCGGCCAACGTGAAGGCGGCCGGTGCTATCGGCGCGATCTTCACCGGTGACGTGCCGGTGTTCACCGCGGGCATCTCCGGGGACCCGGACATCCCGGTTTTCCAGTTGACGCTGACCGAGACCCAGCGCCTGCAGGCCGCCGCCAACGCCGGCACGCTGAACATCACCTTCACCAGCGACCTGCTGAACAACCAGCCGTCCGACGACCCGTCCATCAACGACCTGGTGTCCTCGTTCTCCTCGCGAGGCACGCACGGCTCGCTGGGCGTCGTCAAGCCGGACGTCACGGCGCCCGGTGACACGATCACCTCGGCGGGCATGGGAACCGGTGACGGCGTTCTGGTGATCTCCGGCACCTCGATGGCGACCCCGCACACCGCGGGCATCGCCGCCCTGGTGAAGGCCGAGCACCCGGACTGGACCACCGAGCAGCTCAAGGCCGCGATCATGAACACCGCGACCCACGACCTGTACACCGGCGCGAGCAAGACGGGCGACATCTACGGGCCGGCCCGGGTCGGCTCCGGCCGGGTGGACGCGCTGGATGCGACGACCACCTCCGTGCTGGCCTACAGCTCGGACAACGTGGGCGGTGTCAGCGCGTCGTTCGGCGTGGTGGAGGCCCCGGCGGGGCAGACCGTCACCGAGCAGCGGCACGTCACCGTCCGCAACACCGGCGACAACCAGGTGACGCTGAACCTTGCCTACTCGCCGGCGATCAAGGAGCCGGGGGTGTCGTACTCGCTGAGCGCTCCGACGATCACCCTGGACGGTGGCGCGCAACAGGACGTGACGGTCACCCTGACCGCCGACGCCGGTGCGCTCCGTCACACCATCGACCCGACCATGGCCGTCGACCAGTCCGGAGTGCCGCGGCAGTTCGTCACGGATGCCTCCGGATGGCTGACGGTGTCGCAGGCCGGGCGGGACGACCTGCGGGTTCCGGTGTACGGCGCGGTGAAGCCGGTGTCCTCGGTGTCGGCCGCCCCGGGTCAGGCCGGCGGCGAGACGGCGGTGACGCTGTCCGGCACCGGGTTCGACCAGGGTGACCCGACCAAGCCGACGGCCTGGTCGTCGCTGGTCTCGGTGATGCAGTTCGGCGCGGAGAGCCCGAAGCAGCCCGAGTGCTTCGGCGGATCCGGCGTCGGGTGCACCATGAACCAGACCGCCGTCGCCG
>JBIQML010000316.1:0-5964 GCA_044463405.1 Nakamurella lactea
GCCCGCTGGTCGGGCTCATCCAACTCGGCACCGGCCCGACGTATCCGGCGACGGCCTCCTTCAGCCTCGGCCTACACACCCGGTTGCGGTGATCCCGCCGGTGAGCCGCAGCGGCGGTCGACTCCCGCCGCGACGCAGTCGAATCCGACGCGACGAACCAGGGAAGAATCAGGGGAATTCGCCTGCGCGCGATGATCGTCATCTGGCAGGCTGAAGGTCATGGGCCGCTGGATCGCCATTGCCATGGCGTCGTTCATGGCGGCATTTCTCGTACTAGGGGTCGAATGGGTCGAATCCGACTCGGCCGGTGATCCCGCTGCGGCTCGTGCGTTGGACTCCGTCACCGCCGCGACCTTCGACCCGCACCGCCCGGCGGCCGGGTTCCCGTCCGACTGGAAGTCGGTGATGGGCTACCTGCCGGCCACCGCGATCGGTCCGCACGGCACGCCGATCCTGATCAAGCCGACCGGGAGCTGCTCGTCCCCGCTCGGGCCCACCGACTACAACTTCGACGTGGTGTGCAAGGAGCACGACCTGTCCTACGACGTGCTGCGCTACTCGCAGGCGATCGGTGCCCCGCTGCCGGCCGCCGACCGCCGCGCCGCCGACGACATGTTCGGCCGCGAATTGCACGCCCGGTGCGACCAGCAACACCTGACCGGGCTGTCGTTCGCCACGTGCCATGCCCTGGCCGAGTCGTTCGTGGACGTGGTCCGGGTGAACTCCTGGCGGCAGGGCTACCGCCCGCCGGGCACCGAGAACGGCTGGCAGTGGCTGTCGATCGCGCTGCTGACCGTCGGCCTGTTCGGCGCGCGGGTGGTGTACTCGGTGCTGTCCCGCCGCGCCGGCCTGGTCCGCGTGTTTACCGTCGACCTGCTGCCGGTCGCGCCACGAACGGTGCTGGACCGGCTGCTGCCGGGGATCATCTGGCCGCCGATTCCCCGGGCGCCGGCGGGCGTGGCGCTGGGGGCTCGCGAGCTCAAGCACAGCCCGGTCTGATCGGCGCCGCAGGTCCGGTCGCGGGGGCGTGAGCGCTTGGTCCCGTCACCGCAGTGCCGACCGCCTCAGGACGGACGGCGTCACCGCAGCGCGGACAGCGTCACCCATTGCGACCAGGGGATCGCCCAGTCGAAGATGTCCCCGTCGCTCGGGCCCAGTTGAACGTTGGTGCCGGTGACCTCCACCGGGTCCCCGTACAGCGACGAGTCGTAGAACTCCTTGGCGTTCGCGGTGGTCAGGTTCACGCATCCGTGGCTGACGTTGGTGTTGCCCTGATCGCCCACGGTGCCGTCGTTGGCGTGGATGAACTCGCCGTTGTTGCTGATCCGCACCGCCCAGTGGGCAGGGAAGTTGCTGTAGCCGTAGCGCGGGTTGGACATCAGCTTCAGCTTGAAGAACTCGTTGATGACGTGGATGCCCGAGCGGGTGGTCGTCTCGTGGTCCGTGCCGCGGCCGTAGGACGCCGGGTAGTCGGCGACCACGGCGCCGTCGCGCTTGACGATCAGGTGGTGCGAGTTCACGTCGGCGTACACGATCTGGCTGCGGCCGATGGTGAAGTCGCTGGTCAGGTCGGAGTAGCCGTACCGGCCGCCGCCGAAGTCCAGCCCGTAGACGTTGACGTCGACGTGCACCTTGGTGCCGGCCGGCCAGTAGTCCTTGGTGCGGAAGTCCAGGCCCCAGATGCCGCCGTCGTGGTTGATCCAGCCCCAGGCGCCCTCCACCTCGGGGTCGGTGGTGACGCTGATGTGCTTCTCGATCAGCGCGCGATCCTTCGGCTCGACCCCGCCGAAGGTCACCATGATCGGGGCGGCCACGCCCACGACGGCTCCGTCACCGATGTTGATGCGCGCGTGCACCTGGCTGGTGGGCTTGACGGTGCTGAAGCTGCCCCTGATCGGCACCTTCTTGCCGTCCGTGCCGACCGCGGTGCCGCGCGCGGTGTACTTCTTGTCGTAGCCGAGAACCTCGCCGAGCTTCCAGCTGTGCCCGTCCTCGGAGATGGCGCCCTTGACCTTCTTGCCCGTCGGGTTGGTCAGGGTGAAGTCGCTGATGGTTCCGTGCTTGACGGTGACGGTGAACGGGGCGAGCACCGAGACGCCGGTGCTGCCGAACTTCGGCGAGGCGGTGACGGCGGCCACGGGCTTCGGCGTCGTGGTCGTCGTCGGGGTGGTGGGCGTGGTCGGGGTGCTCGAATCGGCGCTGGCGGTGTCCATGGGGTCATCACCGGAGGACGACGAGCCGGCAGGGCCCGAGTCGGACGAGCCGGCCGGGGTGGTCTGGACGGGTTGCGAGGACGACTGGTCGGCCGGGCTGGGGACGGTGACGGAGCCCGACCCGGACGCCGACGACGCGGATGCCGATCCCTGCCCGGATGCGGAACCCGAGTCCTGGGCGCCGGTCGACCCGGACGTGCAGGCGGCGACCATCGCAAGGACGGCCAGCAGCGCGGATACGAATGCCAGCAGCCGGGGCGTTCGATGCCGCGCCGGGTGCGACGGCCCGGTCGACCGGGACGCGTCATCGACCCCGCGTGGACTGTGATTCACCTGCGACCGCCTTCACGCTGACCCGGCCCCTCGGGCACGACTGGATGGCTCATGTGCCCCGGCTTGAAGGATACCGGTGACGGCGGGCGCGGACGGCCACGCGAGCCGGTGACCTGCGCCGCAGCGAACGCGTCGCCAGCGGGCACGAAGCGGCCGGATCGGACATGCCATGACATGCAGGGACATCCGGGGACGGGCCCGCCGCCGGGAACTGCCGGCTCAGCGCACGAGCTTGCGCACCACCAGAGCCAGCACCAGCACGCCGACGCCGATCACCGGGTACTTGACCTTGGGGTTGTCCCAGATGGCCCGTACCTTGCGCTTGCCCTGCTCGACCACCCGCTGCGGGTTCGCCCGTTTGCTCAGCTCATCCACGGCGGCGGCCAGACCGTCGCGAGCGCGCTCGATCTCGGCCTGGATGGTCTCCGCGTCGCGGGCCACGTGACCTCCTACAGGCGGGACGGGCGGCCGCCGACGCAGCGACCGCGGGGTGGACCTACCCTAACGCCATGACCACTACGCACCCGGCCGAGGGTGATCAGGCCCCATCGTTCACGTTGCCCGACGCCGACGGCAACCCGGTGTCGCTGTCCGACTACGCCGGCAAGCGGGTGATCGTGTACTTCTACCCGGCCGCGATGACCCCCGGCTGCACCACGGAGGCCTGCGACTTCACGGCCGCTCGGGGTGCGCTGGACGACGCCGGGGTCACCGTCATCGGCATCTCCCCCGACAAGCCGGACAAGCTGGCCGAGTTCCGCACGTCCAGCTCGCTGGACCTGGTGCTGCTGTCCGATCCCGAGCGGAGCACGCTGGAGGCCTACGGCGCGTACGGGGAGAAGCAGAACTACGGCCGGACGGTGCAGGGCGTGATTCGCTCCACCTTCGTGATCGGCCCGGACGGCCGGATCGAGAAGGCGTGGCGGAACGTGAAGGCGACCGGGCACGTCGGGCGGGTGTTGGAGCAGCTGGGCATCGGCTAGCCTCGCCGGGAGCAGCACCAGGGGCCGTAGCCCAATTGGCAGAGGCACACGGTTTAGGTCCGTGCCAGTGTGGGTTCGAGTCCCACCGGCCCTACGTTCGCAGGTCAGAGCCTTGTCCCGCAGCGCTACCGCCCATGCATGCGGGATCCCGTAGTCCGACGTAGCCGCCACCTCGGCGGTTACCCAGAATCCGTACGCGGAGGGAGCGGTCACGTCGGCCACCCGTAGATGACGAGGCAGTGTCATGGTGAGCAGTCGGCGGCTGCCCACGAAAACTTCGGATAGCAAGGTCAATCCTCGGGTGACCTCCAGCAGCGCGCCCAGCGATTGTTCCGCCAAATAGCAGGTTCCTCCTGGTATCGGAAGGTCAAATCGACCCCACCCGTCCGATGAGAACCACCACGGAGAGCGCGCAGCCCGAAAGATTCGGAACAGGTGAGTGCCCGCCGGCAGTATCCGCTCCGGGAAGCCGTTGAGATCCCGCGGTGACGTGCTCAGTGACTCAACCGGGCCGCGGTTCGCCGGGCCGCCGCCGTCAGCGACACCGCCGCCTCCGGATCGGCTAAGAGCGACGCCGGAGTACCACCGTCGAGTTCGTCCTGCCCGGTGGCCAGCCACGTCGCCACCGTGTACGAGTCCACGCCGGCCGACCCGAACAACTCCAGAACCTCGACCATCACCGCGTACGGCCGCCCGGCGACAGGATCGAATTGGAACGCCGGAAACGCCATGCCGGCGCCCTGGCGACGCAACCCCAAGAGCCGGCGACGGGCCACGAGGTCATAGACGGCCTGGCGGCTGGTCACCCCGAGCATCTCCATCACCTGCCGGACGTCAAGAAGCCGCCCCAGGTGCGCACGCCAGCTCGTCCCGGTGTCGACCAGCAAAGCGGCGCGCCTGCCGGCCTCGCGGGCCTCCTCGACACCAGTGTCCACGAGCGATCCGCGCTCCAGCAAGGTCGACCGGAAGGCCTCTACCGCAGAATCGACAGCAGTACTCACATCCCCAGCATCGCCCTCAGCGCATGCTGTGTCAAGACGTGTCAAGATACCTCTGGCAGCAATCGAGCCCGCCTCCCAGCGCAGTGCGCTAGGTTCAACCATGCTCTGGGTGGCAGAGACATCGGTTGCGTCAGCGCGATCTCACGCACCGGGATACTGCGATCCGAACCCGGCGACGCCCACGTGGAGCCAATCGACTAGGGCTTGACGCGTCCCGCAAGTCCCACAAGCCGATCCACTTCCGGAGCGCCCGTCGCCGCCGTTTCGCGCGGTAACCCAGTCAAACAGGGGCGATCGGAAGGTCGTCGCTCGGCGCGTTCGGAACCGGCTCGTCCCAGTCATCCTCCGGCGGCTCTCGCGGATTCCGTCGAGGCACTACCCAGTGGTGACGCCGATCGTGCCTCCCACGTGTTGAGTGCCCTGGCGGATCCCGGAGCGGAAGGACACGTCCGCCCCGTCGATGATGACCCGACCGTCACGTTGCGGTGTGATCGCGACGGTGATCGGCGGCGTTGCCGCGAAGCGGGCCAGGATCTGCTGGCGTCGGACGACGCCCTCGCTGTGCATGTGCAACCGCCGGCGATTGCCGGGTTTGAGCGGCCGCATTGCAGCGCGGGCGGCGGCGATGTCGGCCGAGGGCACGACGGCGGCACACAGTAGGTAGCCGCCGCGCTTCCCCTCGTCAACGAAGACGTCACCGCCACCGGAAAGGGCTACCGGCTGGCGCTTGTGAGCCAGCGCGTGACGGCGCACGCGCCCGCCACCCGATTGCGCAGGTTGCCAACTGCTGGTCCCGGACCCAGCCAAGGGACGTGTTCAGGCGGAACGTCTGCGGTGACGTACCCGGAAGCGGAACCGCTGTGGACGGCGACGATCATCACCGCGGCGGCACCGGACGCACTCGGCGTCATCCAGGACCGGACCCGGTCATCCTCCCGGCGACCAATGGGACGACTGGCTCGCACCCACCATGACTGAGAAGACCTCCGTTGCTGGCATGCTCGCTTCCGTCCCGAACCCAGACTTACCCCGAGGCTCGTGGGCCGGGCCTTGGGAAACGTCCGAGCCCAGGGCCTGAGCCTGGTCGGGGCCAGCCAGGATTGGGCACCTGCGGAGGCGCGACCTTCAATCAGGCAGCGCGGGGGACGCCGTTCCGTCCCGGCCGACCTCGGCAGCCGGGGCCTCCCGGCCGGGATCGTCCGCACGGTCCGGGGTGTGGATTTCGTCGCGGCGACGGATGAGGGCGAGCGTGGCGGCGGCCCCGGCGAGGGCGACGAGCCCGGAGACGAGGAACAGCTCGTTCATGGCGGCTGCGTAGGCGGCATGGAGCCCGGCTGCGGCGTGGTCGTGGAGGGTGGTGGTGAACAAGGTGCCGTAGGAGGCGATGCCGACGGCGATGCCGATCTGCCGGAAGGTGGTGTTGATGCCGGAGGC
>JBIQML010000317.1:0-5917 GCA_044463405.1 Nakamurella lactea
GGGCGGTGCCCCGGGGCCCGGCGGCGTGCTCGATGGGCCCGCGGGTGGGCGTCGGCGTCCGTGCCGGAACGTAGGGTGCTGGGCATGACGAGCATCAGCATCGGGGCACACGTCGACCACATCGATCCGATCGTCGGGGCGCAGGACCGGGGCGCGGACGCGGCGCAGTTCTTCCTGGGCGATCCGCAGAACTGGAAGGGCCCGAAGCTCGACTACCCGGGTGGTGCCGAGGCGTTGCGCGCCGCCGCCGAGCGCGCCGGGATCGGCCTGGTGGTGCACGCGCCGTACGTGATCAACGTCGCCACGGCGAACAACCGGATTCGCATCCCGAGCCGGAAGTTGCTGCAGCAGCATGTGGATCTCGCCGCCGAGGTGGGCGCCTCGGCGGTGGTGGTGCACGGTGGTCACGTGACCGCCGGTGACGATCCGGCCGTCGGCTTCGACAACTGGCGCAAGTGCGCGGAGCGGTTGGACGCCAAGGTTCCCGTGCTGGTGGAGAACACCGCCGGCGGCACCGGCGCGATGGCGCGCACCCTGGACCGGATCGCCATGCTGTGGGACGCCATCGGCGACTCCGGGTTGGGCTTCTGCCTGGACACCTGCCACGCACACGCCGGCGGGCTGGATCTGGGCACCGCGGTGGACGACATCATGGCGATCACCGGCCGGATCGACCTGGTGCACGCGAACGACTCGCGCGACGAGGCGGGGTCCGGCGCCGACCGGCACGCCAACCTCGGCGAGGGCACCATCGGGCTGGAGGCCATCGCGGCGGTGGTGCGGGCGGCGGGTTCGCCGGTGATCCTGGAGACGCCGGGCGCCAAGTCGGGCGAGGGCGACGACGTGGACCGGTTGCGGGACGCGCTGGGTGGATGACTCCGCCGGCCACCGACTCGGCGGTCCCGACCGCGACGAGGTAGCCGCGCCGAGCCGACTCCGCCTCAACCCTCCGGCGATATCGGCCTGAGCTCGCCGGACGGTTGCAGGATCCCGCCCCACATCCGCTCCGTGGAGACCTTCACACCGTTGGGCGGGCTCATGATGGTCATGTTCCATCTCGAGTAGTCCACATCCACCAGCGGGTCCGGTGTCTCCCCGGTCCAGGTCACCGCGCCGGGATCCAGGGTGAACACGGCGATTTGGCCGGTGCCCTTCCAGGTGGCGGCGATCTGCCCGAGCCGGTCGGCCGTGGGGTCCTTGACCCACACCGCATCGAGCCCGCACACCTCCAACAGGGTTCCCAGGTAGACCGCGATGTTGCGGGAGTCGCCGTTGCCGGCGTAGATCGCGCGGGTGTCCGGCGTCGAGCGACACATGGTCTGCGCCACGCCATACAGGCCATCGCCATGCGTCACCCTGAACAGCCCGCCCCACGTCGTCACCGGGTACACGAAGGCGGCCAGCGCCGCCACCGCGACCACGCCGGCGACCGACCGTCGCGCCGCCATCCACCGGACCGGGGACGGTCGAGGTCGCCGCTGCCGACCCAGGATCCGCCGGACGACCAGCCGGACCACCAGTGCCGCCAGCACCAGCATGGCAGGAACGACCTCTGGCAGGAAGCGCCGCTCGATCCAGATCTGGTCCACCGCCAGCAGTCCCGATGCTCGAATCGTCAGGTACAGCGCACCGACAGCGCCGGGCAGTGCGATCCAAGCGGTCAGCGCGGAGTCACGCCGCAGGATCGCAAGCATCACGATCAGCACGGCCCCGGCGATGCCGAGGGCGAGAACTGCCCAGCCGTAGTACCAGCCCTGCCAGAAGATCTGCAACTCGTCGTAGCTGCGATGCGGATCGATCGGCAGACCCATCTCCCGCTGCAGCGACTTCGTCGCCGCCATGTAGCTGGTCCCCGTGGTGCGGCGTGCCGTCCACCACAACGGGCGGGACAGCAACGTTGCAGCCGCGGCCAGCACCAACCCACCGGCGACCAGCGCCACCCCGATACGGCGGCGAGCCACGAACACCGCGAGCCGCCGCAGCCACCGCCACCTGATGGTGACCACCAGGGCGATCACGGCGACCAACGCGACCACGCTCACCAGAGGGATCCACTCCGCGCGATGCCCGTTGTAGTAGGTGCGACTGTTCAGCCACAGATCGACGAATCCCCACGCGGTCAGCACGAGCGCGGTGACCGCGAACGCGGCCACCATCCCGCGCAATCGGCGCCGCATCCGTGGCCGGATCGCCAACGCACCGCAGGCGCCCAGCCCCGCCAGGGCACCAAGGGTCACCAGCGGCCCGTCGATCCGGGCGAACGTCACCGCACCCGAGAACACCCCGGCGAGAGCCGCGTACCCGATGGACCGGCGCTGCAACGCCGCCCACAGGCAGATCACGGCGCCGCAGAACAGTACCAGAGCGGTCGGCTCGGAGAACGTCTGCCGGCTGAAGGCGGCCAGCGGCATGGCCACACCGAGCCCGAGAACCGGCAGCAGCGCCCACAGCGGGCCGAGCAGACGTCGCGCCGCCGCGTACAGCGCCACCATGGCGATCGCGCCGATCACAATGCCCGCCCGGATAGCCACGTACTGCCCGCCGAACCAGCCCAGCAGGCCGATCAGGCCCGGCAGCAGGCTCGCTCCCCAGGTGGGGGAGGTGAGCTGTGGCCTGCCGCCGAAGACCCCCGTGTAGATGTCCTTGAACTGTCGCGCCATGTCGACCGTCTCCGGAGGCACCGACACCGACGGCGACGGGTGGTCGATCAGGTACAGCCCACGCAGCAGGTAGTCCTGCGGATCCCGATAGGCGTAGAGCATCTGGTCGGCGTGCGGCAGGTTGGCCACCATCCAGCCGATGGCCATGGCCACCGCGATGGCCGCACCCCACGTGGCTGCCCGGTTGGACCACTCGACGTCGCGCCGCGGCCGATAGCCTGGCATGAATCTCCCGGTCAGGATCATGACGATCACGGCGACCGGCAGCACGTAGAACCAGTGGAACTGGTGCAACACCAGGAATATCGCGACGACCAGGCACAACGCAAGGAAGCCGCCGACGAGCCGATCGGGCAGGGCGATCATCGCGCGCACCGGCCACGCGGGCCGCTCCAGTTCCCCGGGTTCGGCCGTCGATACGGCTGGCACCGGGTTCGGACCCGCGGGCTCAGCTGCGGGTGCGGCATCCGATGGGGCGTTCACGGGGTACGGATCGGACGCCTCAGCCGCGGGGCCGACAGCAACCACGTCGCCCTCGGCGGTGACCGCATCGTCGGAATGCACGGCACCATCATCGGCGCGAGGGGACGGATCGTCGACTGCCGCCGCATCGCCGGCATCGGAGCGCACGGGGCCGTCCACACCCTCCCGCTCGCCGTCGGACACGCTCATCCGGACACCAGCCCTGGGCACATCACGCTCATGCGCCGTATCGTTCCTGGATTTCGTCGGGACGCGGCACGACACGCCGATCCTCCGGCCGGACGCCACGGCACCGGCAGCAAGGGTGCGCTGCTCGCGGGCCCGGCGACGGTGCTGGCGATGGCCGGACTATCCCTGCTTGCGGGCGTTGACCGCCTCGGTCAACTGCGGCGCCACGTCGAACAGGTCCCCGACCACGCCGAAGTCCGTGATCTCGAAGATCGGCGCCTCGGAGTCCTTGTTCACCGCCACGATCGTCTTCGAGGTCTGCATCCCGGCCCGGTGCTGGATCGCCCCGGAGATGCCCAGCGCGACGTACAGCTGCGGCGACACCGTAGTACCGGTCTGCCCGACCTGGAACTGGTGCGGGTAGTACCCGGAGTCCACCGCCGCCCGGGACGCGCCGACCGCCGCGCCGAGCGCATCGGCCAGCGCCTCCACCACCGCGAAGTTCTCCGCCGACCCGACACCCCGGCCACCCGAGACCACGATCGACGCCGCGGACAGCTCCGGCCGGTCCCCGGCCGGCTCCGGATGCGAGGCCACCACGCTCGCCGCCTTCACCCCGTCCAGCGACAGCTCCACCGGCACCACCTCACCGGCACCAGCCTCGGCAGCACCGTCGATCGAGTTCGGCCGCACCGAGACGATCGGCGTGCCCTTCGCGACCCTCGACCGGACCGTGTAGGCGCCACCGAAGATGGACTGGGTCGCGACCACCTCGCCGCCCTCGGACACCACATCCACCGCGTCCGCGATCACACCGGAATCCAGCCGCACCGCCAACCGCCCGGCCACCTCCCGGCCCTGGTCCGTCGCCGCCAGCAGGATCGCCGCCGGAGACCCGGCGGCCGCGGCAGCCGCCTCCAGGGCCCGCACCGCGGGCACCGTCACCATCGTGGCAACCGCGTCGGACTCCGCCGCGTAGACCTTCGCCGCCCCGGCGGCCGCCAACTCGGCCTGCAACCGCGCCGCGGTACCCGAAGCGCCGACCACCACCGCCGCCGGCGTGCCGATCCGGCCGGCCGCCGCCAGCATCTCGGCCGTCACCCTGCGCAGCCCCGTGTCGGCGTACTCCGCCAGAACCAGAACTTCAGACATCCGTGAGCCTTCCTCCAGTCACATCAACGCCCGCACCCACCGGCCGGCGCCGCATCAGATCAACCGCGCCGAGGCCAGGAACTCCGCGACCTTCTGCCCGCCCGAACCGTCGTCGGTGACCTTCTCCCCCGCCGACTTCGGCGGCCGCGGCGTCGCGTCCACCACCACACACGCCGCCTCCGGGGTGATGCCCAACTCGGCCAGCGACAGCGTCGTCACCGGCTTGGACTTGGCCGCCATGATGCCCTTGAAGTTCGGATACCGCGGCTCGGTCAGCTTCTCCGTCACCGACACCACCGCCGGCAACGGCGCCGTCACCTCGCTGAAACCCGTCTCGTCGGCACGCTCCGCATGCACCTCGCCGCCCTCCACGGACAGCTTCTGCACCTGCGTCACCGCCGGCAGGTCCAGCCGCTCGGCCAGCATCGACGGCACCGACCCGGTCCTGCCGTCGGTGGCCTCGTTCCCCGCGATCAGCAGGTCGAAGCTCACCGTCCGCAGCGCCGCCGCCAGCGCCGCCGACGTGGTCAACGCATCCGCCCCCGCCAAACCGTCGTCCACGATGTGCACCGCCTTGTGCGCGCCCATCGCCAACGCCTTGCGCAACGTCTCGGTCGCGCGCTCCGGACCCATCGTGATCACCGTCACCTCCCCGCCGGCAGCCTCGGTCAACTGCAGGGCGATCTCCACCCCGCGGGAGTCGATCTCGTCGATCACCGCATCCGCGGCCTCCCGATCCAACCGGTAATCGTCGTCCCGAAGCTTGCGCTCCGAATACGTGTCCGGTACCTGCTTCACCAGCACTGCAATATCCATGGCCGTGCTCGGGCCTCCCCATCGTGTGTTCAGGGTCCGGTGACGGTGTCGCCGCCTGTCGGTGTTCTTCGGTGTTCTCGGTGTTATCGGTGCTGTCCGTGCGCTCGGTTCCTGCTGGACGTCCTTCGGTGAACCCTGCCATGGCCGCGTCGCGCGCACGCAACCGGGGCAGGGTCCCTGGAACCCGCCCCGGCCGGTGCTCGAGCGCCGCCACGCGAGGCGGCGGGACGTCAAGTTACCGCTCGGTAGCCTACCGGACGACCGGCCGCCAGCACCGCGATGGCACTCTGGATGGGTGTCCACCACTGCACCCGCCTCGACCTACATCCTGGTGGTCGGGATCATGGCGACGTTCTCCGCGTTCGGGATCGTGCTGATGTTCACCCCACCCTGGTACTTCTTCATGATCCCGGTGGCGCTGGCGCTGCCGGAACTGGTCATCCTGTTCCAGCGCTGGCAGCGGCGGCAGAAGATGCGCAGGGAGCTGCAGGCCGCGATGGAGGAGCTGACCTGACCACCCTGATCCTGGACGTCGACACCGGCGTCGACGACGCGCTCGCACTGATGCTGGCCGCCCGCCATCCGGAGGTGGACCTTCGGGCGGTGACGTGCGTCGCGGGCAACGCCCCGGTCGACAG
>JBIQML010000318.1:0-5912 GCA_044463405.1 Nakamurella lactea
CGCTGACCAAGGCCATCGGCCCGATCGTGCGGGGGCTGAATCACGTGGCCAATGGCACCGTGCGGATGCTCGGCATCCAGCCCACCGACGAGGTGGCCTCCACGTTCACCCGGGAGGAGGTCGCCAGCCTGGTCGCGCAGTCCGCCCGGGAGGGGCTGCTGGATCCGGAGGACGAGCAGCTGATCGGATCGGCGCTGGACTTCGAGACCAGCACGGTGGCCGACCTGGTGGTTCCGGACGACCAGCTGGTGACGGTGGGTCCGCATCCCACGGCCGCGGATGTGGAACGCGCCTGCGCCCGGTCCGGCTTCTCCCGGTTCCCGGTGCTGGCAGAGCGGATGGGCGGCGACGGGGATGCGGGACGGCCTGGCGGCGACGGGGATGCGGGACGGCCTAGCGACGACGGGGATGCGGGACGGCCTGGCGGTGACGGGGATGCGGGACGGCTTGGCGGTGACGGGGATGCCGGGCGCGGGCCCGGCACGGGTGGTGCCGCCGAGCCCGCCTACGCCGGTTTCGTGCACGTGCGGGACGCGCTGCGGATCCCACCGGAGCGCCGCGAGGAACCTTTGCCGGCCAGCGCGATCCGCGCGTTGCCCGTCACCGCCCCCACCAGCTCGCTGCGTACCGCACTGGACCTGATGCGCTCGTCCCGCGCGCACATGGCACGGGTGGTGGATGCCGGCGGCGGGTCAGGGGTGCTGATGCTCGAGGACGTGATCGAATCCCTGGTCGGCGAGGTCGCCGACGCCACCCGCCGGCGGGGCCGGCGTCCCGCGGGGTCCTGACCTGCCGCCCGGGGCGGGTGCGATCTGCTCATCTAGGCTGGCTGGTATGCGGCGCCGCATCCTCGGGATCGAGACGGAGTTCGGGATCACCTGCACGTTCCGCGGGCAGCGCAGGCTGAGCCCGGACGAGGTGGCCCGCTACCTGTTCCGCCGGGTGGTGTCCTGGGGGCGTTCGTCGAACGTCTTCCTGCGCAACGGATCCCGGCTGTACCTGGACGTCGGCTCGCACCCGGAGTACGCCACCGCGGAGTGTGACGACCTGCCGACGCTGATCGCGCACGACAAGGCCGGCGAGCGGATCCTGCAGGACCTGGTCGCCGACGCGGAGACCCGGCTGGCCGACGAGGGCATCGGCGGGGACATCTACCTGTTCAAGAACAACACCGACTCGGCGGGCAACTCCTATGGCTGCCACGAGAACTTCCTGATCACCCGGGCGGGGGAGTTCTCCAAGATCGCCGACGGGCTGATCCCGTTCCTGGTGACCCGCCAGCTCATCGCCGGCGCCGGCAAGGTCGTGCAGTCCGCGCGGGGCGCCGCCACCTACAGCCTGTCCCAGCGCGCCGATCACATCTGGGAGGGCGTGTCCAGCGCCACCACCCGGTCCCGGCCGATCATCAACACCCGGGACGAGCCGCACGCCGACGCGGAGAAGTACCGGCGGCTGCACGTGATCGTCGGCGACTCCAACATGAGCGAGACGACGACCCTGCTCAAGGTCGGCTCTGCGGCGCTGGTGCTGGAGATGATCGAGGCCGGCGTGCCGCTGCGCGACTTCACCTTCGAGAACCCGATCAGGGCGATCCGGGAGATCTCCCACGACCTGACCGGGCGCAAGCCGGTGCGGCTGGCCGGCGGCGGCGAGGTGTGCGCGCTGGACGCCCAGGGCGACTACTTCCAGCGCGCGGTGGAGTTCGTGGCGCGACGCGGCAGCGACCCGGTGACCGAGCGGGTGCTGGACCTGTGGGGGCGGGTGCTGGGCGCCGTCGAGTCCGGGAACCTGTCCAAGGTGGACACCGAGATCGACTGGGTGATCAAGAAGAAGATGATCGACGGGTATGCGCAGCGGCACGGGCTGTCGATGGACCACCCGCGCATCGCACAGTTGGACCTGACCTATCACGACGTCCGGCCGGGGCGAGGGCTGTACTCGCTGCTGGCGGCCCGGGGTCAGGCGGCCCGGGTGGTGACGGACGAGGAGATCGAGAGGGCGACGGTGGAGCCCCCGCAGACCACGCGGGCCCGGTTGCGCGGCGGGTTCGTGGCCGCGGCCCAAGACGCCGGGCGGGACTACACGGTGGACTGGGTGCACCTGAAGCTGAACGACCAGGCCCAGCGGACGGTGCTGCTCAAGGACCCATTCCAGGCCGTCGACGAGCGTGTCGACCGCCTGATCGCCGCGATGTGACGGCACGGCGTGCACTGACCGTCGCCCCGTCACCGCCCGCATGGATCAACTTTCACGGCATGCATGAAGTTGGTCCCACCAGTCACACCCGCCACAAAACCGCGACGTTGATGCATGCGGGCGATGTTGATCCACGCGAGCCGGGGAGTGGGGCGGCACCGGTGACGTGCTCACCGGGCATGTGACACCCTGGTTGCCGTGCCCATTGCGAAGGCGGAGCGGCTGCTCGATCTGGTGATCGCACTGCTGAACACCCGCTACTACCGGTCGGCCGGCTGGATCCGGGAGCGGGTCGCCGGGTACGGAGACGCCGCCAGCGACGAGGCGTTCTCCCGCATGTTCGAGCGCGACAAGCAGGAACTGCGGGACATGGGCATCCCCATCCAGACCCAGCCGGGTGGCGACGGCTACAAGATCGAGCCGGGCGAGTTCGCGCTGCCGCCGATGTCGTTCAGCCCCGCGGAATCGGCCGCCCTGGCCGTCGCCTCCCGGCTCTGGGAGACCACCGTGCTGGGCGAGGCCGGCTCGGCGGCACTGCGCAAGCTGCGGGACGCCAGCGCGGACGGACACGACACCGACCCGGCTGCCGAGTCCGACGGCGACACAGCGGTCGACGGCCCAGCGACGAACTCCGGCGGTGACGGCGCATCGGCGGACCGCGCGGTCACCGGGGTGCAGGCGCGCCTGCGGACCTCCGAGCCGGCGTTCGGCGACCTGTTCGCCGCGATCCGGTCCCGCCGCGCGGTCCGCTTCGACTACCGCACGGCGTCCGGCGTCGCCCCGGAGACCCGTTCGCTGGAGCCGTGGGGCCTGGTCTGCTACCACGGCGCCTGGTACGTGGTCGGCCAGGACACCGTGCGGGACGCCCCGCGCACGTTCCGGCTGTCCCGGATCACCGGGCCGGTCAAGGCGGTCGGCAGGAGCGGAGCAGTGACGGTGCCACCGGACGTGCGCCTGAAGGAACGCGTGGTCGCCAGCGCCGTGTCCGCGGAGCCGCGCTCGGCGCTGCTGCGGGTGCGCGCGGGGCGGGCCGCCGGCGTCCGGCGCGGCGGCACCGTGGTGGCCCCCGCCGGGACCGGGGACTTCGACGAGGTGCAGGTGCCGATGACCTCGATGTGGGACACGGCGCGCCGGATCGCCGGCCAGGGCCCGGACGTGGTCGTGGTGGATCCGCCCGAGCTGGTCGACGCCGTGCTCGAGTTGCTGCGCGGCGCCGCAGGGGGCGAATCGGAGGGAAGGCCGTGACCGACAAGCAGCGCAGCACCGGCAGCGAGACGGCCAGCGCCCAGGTGTCACGGATGCTCGCGCTGGTGCCCTACATCGCCCGCCGCCCCGGGGTGTCGATCGCCGAGCTGGCGGGCGAGTTCGGGGTCAGGACCGACCAGATCACCGCCGACCTGAACCTGCTGATGGTGTGCGGCGCCCCCGGTTACTACCCGAACGACCTGATCGACGTCGTGCTGGACGAGGAGGGTGGCACGGTCTCCATCGCCTACGACGCCGGCATCGAGCGGCCCGTCCGGCTCAGCCCGGACGAGGCGGTGACGCTCACCGTGGCGCTGCGGGCCCTGGGGGACCTGCCCGACCTGCTGGACTCGGATGCGGTGCACTCCGCACTGGCCAAGCTCGAGCAGGCGGCCGGCGGGCCGGTCCCGGCGGTCGAGGTCGCCGCCGCCGACCCGGCCCCGGCGCTGGGCACCGTGCGGCGCGCCCTGGACGGCAGCCACCGGCTGTGGATGCGCTACTACACGGCCTCCCGTGACGAGGTCACCGAGCGGGAGGTCGACCCGATCCGGCTGCTGGTGGTGGACGGGCATGCCTACCTGGAGGGCTACTGCCACTCCGCCGAGGCGGTGCGCCGGTTCCGGGTGGACCGGATCGACGAGGCGCGCGTGCTGGACGTGCCCGCCCAGCCGCCGCTGTGGGTCAACGACGACGTGCCGACGGCGCTGTTCACCCCGGACCGGAACGCCGAACCGGTCACCATCCGGCTCGCCCCGTCGGTCAAGTGGGTCGCCGAGTACTACCTGATGGACGAGGTCACCGAGATGGACGACCCGCCCGGCGCGCTGCGGGTGCGGATGCGGGCCGCCAGCGACGAGTGGCTGGTGCGGCTGGTGCTCTCCCTCGGCTCGGCGGCGGTGATCGAGGACCGTCCCGACCTGGCCGACCGGGTGGCCAGGCGCGCCGCCGAAGCCCTGGCCGGATATCCGGGCGCCTGAGCGCGCCGCACGGCAGCCGGCCCTGCGTAGGATCTAGGGGCAGCACCCGCCGCAGGAGATATTGCGTCACCGAGGAGCGCCATCGTGTCGTTGCTGGGCAGCCGCCGCAGGGCCGAGCGGCCCGCCGACGGCTCCATGACGCTGCGCGAGCACCTCTACGAGCTCCGTCGGCGCCTGTTCTTCGCCGTGCTGGCCATCTTCCTGGGCACGGTGATCGGCTTCATCTGGTACTCGGTGGAGATCCCCGCGATCCACCTCCGCTCGCTGGGGGACATCCTGACCGAGCCGTACTGCGCGGTGCCGTCGCCGCCGCGGGTCGAGTTCAACGGCGTGCCGTGCGGCCTGCTGGCCAGCGGACCGTTCTCTGCGCTCAACATCCGGATCAGGTCGGCACTTCTGGCCGGATTCCTGCTGTCCTGCCCGGTGTGGCTGTACCAGCTGTGGGCGTTCGTGGGGCCTGCGCTGTACAGCAAGGAGAAGAAGTTCGCGCTGACCTTCGTCGGCATCGCGGCGGGCCTGTTCGCCGGTGGCATGGTGCTGGCCTACCTGGTGATCCCCGAGGGCCTGAAGGTGCTGCTCGGCTTCGGCGACCAGTTCGTGCAGTCGGCGCTGGACCCGGAGAAGTACTACGGGTTCCTGATCGGCATGATGCTGATCTTCGGGGTGTCGCTGGAGCTGCCGCTGCTGCTGGTGATGCTCAACTTCGCTGGCGTGCTGCGGGGCGCCAAGCTCGCCCAGGCCAGGCGGTACGCCTTCTTCGGGTTGGTGGTGTTCGCGGCCCTGGTGGTGCCCGGCAACGACCCGATCAGCATGGGGGCGCTGGCGGTGACGCTGTGCATCCTGTACGAGGCGGCCGTGCAGGTGACCAAGGCGCACGACCGGCGCAAGAACAGGATCGAGGCGCAGTCGTTCGCCGAACTGCCGGACGATGTGGCCTCCCCGCTGGAGACCGGCGGGAGCACGGGCACGTCCGACGACACGGCCGCCTCGACGGACATCGGTGCGCCGGAACCGGTGGCAGCCTCCACCTCGCTGGCCACCGAGGATCCGCCCGGTGACGGATCCGGCGACGGCAGCGGACGCTCCATCGCCGACCGGTGGCTCGACTCCGGCGACGCCACCTGATGAGCCCGGCGCGGGCCCCGCGCGGCGGCGTCGGCGGGGCCGGCCGCGCCACCGGGGTGTGACACCCTGGAACGCGTGGCCGCCGCAGACGACATCCCGCCGGCGGACCGGTACGCCGCACACGCCGACCGCACCCAGCACCCGCAGCTGACCCGGTTCGCCGCCACCCGGCCGTTCCGGCTGGACGACTTCCAACTGCGCGCCTGCCGGGCGCTGGAGGAGGGCTCCGGGGTCCTGGTGTGCGCGCCGACCGGGGCCGGCAAGACGGTGGTGGGCGAGTTCGCCGTGGCGCGGGCCCTGGCCATCGACGGGAAGTGCTTCTACACCACCCCGATCAAGGCGCTGTCCAACCAGAAGTACGCCGACCTG
>JBIQML010000319.1:0-5911 GCA_044463405.1 Nakamurella lactea
CACGTCGACGCGACATTCGCCACCGGCCCCGGCCGCTCCTGGCCCCCGTACAGTCCACCGACGGACGAACTCGACCCGGCGGGGATACCCGTCCTGGTCGCGGGGGAGGGCGTCTGGTTGACCGGCAGCGACGGGCGGCGCTACCTGGACGGCGTCGGCGCGCTGGAGGCCATGGCCGTCGGACACGGGCGACGAGAACTCGCGGATGCCGCCGCCAGGCAGATGACCGAACTGGCGTTCATCGACGTGTTCCGGTACTCCTCCCGACCCGCCCTCGAGCTGGCCGACACCCTCGTCCGAGCCGTTCCCGGAATGGCCAAGGTGCACTTCACCCCCGGCGGCAGCGAGGCGGTGGAGACCGCACTCAAGCTGGCTCTGCAGTGGCATTGGGTGCAGGGCCAGCGGGAGCGCCGGCTGGTCGTCACCCGGTACGGTGCCTATCACGGCGTGACCTTCGGTGCGATGAACTGCGACGGTCGGTACTACGCGACCCGCAACGACATCTACTTGGGCGACAACCGATTCGGGGTCGTCGCCGAGGGGCCGGCGACCGGGCCGGGGTGGGGCCTGGGGGCTCGGCACGCGGCGGGAGCCGACCAGTTCAGGGCCACCATCGAGGCCGTCGGCCCCGAGCGGGTGGCCGCGGTGATCGTCGATCCCTGCGCGACCGCCTCCGGAGCCGCCGCCGCGCCACCGGAGGATCTTCGCGCGCTGCGCGAGTTGTGCCTCCAGCACGACATCCTGCTGATCGTGGACGAGATCATCACCGGGTTCTGCCGGACGGGCCGGATGTTCGCCTCCGAGCTGTCGGGCGTGACCGGCGACCTGATGACGCTGTCGAAGGCACTTTCGTCCGGCTACCTGCCGATCGGGGCGACCATGGTCTCCGACCGCGTGGTCGACGTGATCGCGGCCGCGAAGCCGGCGGACCGGGTCTTCGCCCACGGACACACCTACGGCGGCCATCCGGTCGCCTGTGCCGTGGCGTTGGAGAACATCGGGATCCTGCGGTCGGAGGGTCTCGCCGCCCGCGGGATCGAGATGGGCGATCGGCTGCGCGCCGGCCTCGGCGGCCTGAGTCACCATCCGCACTACGTGGACGCCCGCGGGGTCGGGATGCTCACCGGTGTCGAGGTCTTCCGGCCGGGGCAGGACGCCGGCAGGTTCGGCACGCCAGCGCAGGCGTGCGGCTGGCTTCGCCGCTGGTTCCGGGATGCCGGACTGATCACCCTGACCGTGCATCCCGGGACCGTGTTCCTGCTGGCGCCCCCGCTGGTGATCACGGCGGCCGAGGTGGACAGGATCGTGGAGATCTTCGACCGAGGCCTGGCCGCGCTGGCCCGGGAATGTTGTTGACAGCGAACGGAAGAGGGAATTCATGACAACGTCACTGGTGCCGGAAGGGCAATTCCCGGGACAGGGCGCCGTGGTCACCGGAGCGGGCCGCGGCATCGGTGCCGAGGTGGCGCGCCGGCTCGCCGCACAGGGCGCGCGGGTGGCACTGTTCGACATCGACGGCGATGCGGCAACCGCGGTGGCCGAGGAGATCCGGTCCGGCGGTGGGGTAGCGACCGGGTACGGCGTGGACGTCTCGTCGGCGGATTCGGTGTCGGCAGCCGTCGACGAGGCGGTGCAGGGCCTCGGCTCGATCTCCCTGCTGGCCAGTTGCGCCGGCGTGGTCCGCTACGGCACCGTGGTCGACACCGCGATCGCGGACTGGGATCTGCAGATCCGTACCAACCTGACCGGTCCGTTCCTGCTCATGCGGACCGTCATCCCGCAGATGCGGACCGCAGGTGGGGGAGCCATCGTCAGCATCGCATCGGTCCAGGCGTTCGCCAGCCAGCCGCTGGTCGCCGCCTATTCGGCGTCGAAGGGGGGCCTGGTGTCGCTGACGAAGACCGTGGCGCTTGACCATGCCGCCGAGGGCATCAGGGTGAACTGCATATGCCCCGGCAGCATCGAGACACCGATGCTCCGTTACGGCGCCGAGGTGTTCGGCTCCGATGACGTCGATGCCACCATGAGGGGCTGGGGGGAGAAGCACCCGGTCGGATTCCTCGGGCAGCCGTCGGACATCGCGTCCGCGGCGATGTTCCTGCTGAGCGACCAGGCGCGATACATCACCGGGTCTGTGCTCACCGTCGACGGCGGCCTTCTCGCCCGCTTGGCGGTGTAGAGCGAGAGTCGTCGATAGGTATGACGGCGGTTCGGTCATAGCGCTCCCTTGTACATTTCGGCGTCGGATGGGAGCCGCCGCCACCCTGGCTACCCTTGGCGGTTTCGCGTAGCTCGCTGGATAGGGACTGGGTTCAGGAATGGTGAGGGTAATCTCGCCGCGTTACAGCGTTCTGACACATGGCGTGACTGCGTTTCCGCGTCCAGACCGATCACCTGGAGAACTGTGCAATGAGTGTTGGACGCGGTGATCGTTCAGTCTTGGGCTGTTCGAGTAGATCCAAGCCGGTCTGCGCGATCGCCGGTTTCGGGGGCGGCGATTTTGATGGCATGTGCGGCCTGCTCGGCGCCGGTGCGGGTGATGATGGCGGCAAGGGCATCGCGACGATCTGAGTGTCCGGGCCCATTCCCGACCCGCGAGGGATGTTGAGACATTTTTCCGTGCGTTGTACCCATCTGTGACGGGGACGCGCGCCAGAGGTGATCTATTCGAGGCGATCGAGTCGCAGTTCTTCCCGCATTCTCCGCCCGCTACGGTTGATGAGGCCGATGACCTGGTCACCGTTGTTAAATGGTTCCGTGACGAATTTGAAGTTTACGTGAAGTTGGCGAACGGCGTTTGGCCCTATGAGCGCCTCCCGGGGGAGGCCGCCAAGTCGGTTCGAGCCTGGCAAATTGATCGTCTTCGTCGATTGATCGTGACCATCAGGCATGATTTGGCTATCCCCGTGTTGCTAGCGGCGGCAAGAGCAATCGACGAAGATGATTTCGCGAGCCTGGTTTACATGCTGGAAATATTTGCTTTCAGATACAAAATCATTTGCAACGGTCATGCAACGCGACCCGGAAATCTGTATTATGAGCAGGCAAAACAGATGCGGGAAGCGACCGAGAGCACCCCGTACTCGTTGCAGAACTTCCGTAGTGGACTACGCCAACTTGTTGACGAGAAGGCTGGAGACACGCTGTTCAAGCAGTTACTCTCGGAGACGCTTCGATACTCCAACTCCAGTCAGAGAGTAAACATCAAAGAGTTCCTGACCGTCCTGGAGGACCACCTATCCTGGTGGAAACGGACAGGTTCTCGTCATGGAAATGCAAATCCAGGGCCCTCGATGATGAAGGTAATAGATATTGAAGAAGCGACACTCGAGCACATCTACCCCCAGAACGCTGAAGTCACAGACCGGGATCCGGCGCTCGAACCGCTGAAGCATTCTCTTGGCAACCTGACATTTTTCGGCTCAGGCGACAATGTGGCGGCAGCCAACAAATCATTTGATACTAAGCGAGCGGTGTATTATGCACCGAGCGAGGTCGGGATGACCTCGGACCTTGCTCTGCGGAGCAAATGGAACGTCGCTGATGTTGCAGATCGTCAGGATGAACTCCTGAAGCAGGCAGTGCGAATTTTTGTTGTTTAGCTGTTGGGCAGCCCGTATTAGCGGTTGTTAATTGACAGCAGATGCGCACGCCTTGGCGGCGTGCAGCGAATCGTAAACCGAATTCGCTGTCGCCTGCCAAGATGATGTGACCTCGTTGAGAATTCTCAGGGCGATGTCTAGCGCGTCTCGGCACAGACTTGCCGACGCGAACGAGTAGAGGTTGTCGCTGTGCGGTCATTCGCGGCATCTGGACTCCGTAGTGGAGTGGATCGTACGCCATTAGGGCGCCGACCAGGTAAATCTGCGGGGCATCGCCCTGACATTGGATCAGGCCAGCGGGTGATCCGGGGATGAAGTCCTGGGGGTGGGGCGTAGTGGGCCACGTCTGAGACTGAGTCGCACAAGATGTGCAGGTACCTGATATGCCCACCCTCCGGGCCAGGTAGATGGTCAGCGCTCATGAACCTGGATCGTAAAGAGTGAGTGCGCCCGGGCGGTAACAGACGCCCGCGATAACTCATGCCTGCTGGAAAATTCGGCGGTCGTGGCGGTCAACGGCGCGGGCATGGCACCACCTATCTGCAGGTGCTGAGTGTGATGCCGACTGACCTGGAGGTGCCGAACATGACCGAGCGACTGATGACCGCAACCGAGGCGGGCGACCTGCTGGCGATGACCAGGGGCGCGCTCGCTCAACTGCGTTACATGGGGACGGGACCGGGTTCGTCAAGCTGGGTGGCCGGTCGGTGCGGTACCGGCGGGAGGACCTGGAGGAGTGGATCACCCGGTGCACGCGCACGAGCACGAACCAGCACCAGTGACTGCCTCCGGCGGCGCCGCAGGACTTCCTGCCAGGTCGCGGTGAGCGCTGACTCATGGCGACCATTGAGCGGTATAAGACCGGTACCGGGCAGATCCGCTACCGGGTCCGCTACCGCACGCCGGAGCGTCGGCAGACCGACAAGCGTGGCTTCGTCACCAAACGCGATGCGCAGGCCTTCGCGATGTCGGTGGAGACGTCCATCATGCGCGGCGAGTACATCGCACCAGACGCGGGGAAGGTGATGTTCGCCGAGCTGTATGAGTCGTGGTCGGCGGCGCGGACCAGGCCGAAGGCGTCGACCCGGGCGAAGGAGGCAAGCACCTGGACGACGCACCTACGTGACCGCTGGGGGACCGTGGCGATCACGAACATCACCACGGCTGCGGTGCGCAGGTGGGTGGCCGACCTGATCATCGACGGCGCCAAGACCGCGACCGTCGAGAACGCCCTGGGGATGCTGCGCATGGTCCTCGACAGCGCCGTCGAGGACAACCGGCTGCTGCGCAACCCGTGTAGCGGAGTCAAGCCGCCGCGGCGCTCCCACGTCGACCGCGGATACCTCCCCCACCGGCAGGTGACCGCCCTGGCCACGCAACTCGCCGTGCGGCCCGTTGCCGTGCGCGGCGGCATCAAGATGACGGCCCGGCCGCAGCACGCCCTGGTGGTGCGACTGCTGGCGTACACGGGGCTGCGGTGGGGCGAGATGGCCGCGCTGAAGGTCCGCAGCCTCGACCTGCGACGGCGCCGCATCCAGGTGACCGAGGCCGTCGCCGAGGTGCGTGGCCACCTGGTGTGGTCCACCCCGAAGGGCCACGAGCGGCGCTCGGTGCCGTTCCCGGAGTTCCTCGCCGCCGATCTGGAAGCGCAGGTTGCCGGCAAGTCCCGGGACGATCTGGTGTTCACCAGCAAGGCCGGCACCGTGCTGCGGGTGTCCCGGTTCCGGCCGTACGTCTTCGCCCCTGCGGTGCAGCGGTGTCGAGCGGTGGACCCGATGTTCCCGATCATTACCCCGCACGATCTGCGTCACTCGGCGGCGAGCCTGGCCATCAGCGTCGGCGCGAACGTGAAGGCCGTACAGACCATGCTTGGCCACAAATCCGCCGCCCTCACGCTCGATACCTACGCCGACCTTTTCCCCGACGATCTCGACGCTGTCGCCAGCGCGCTCAATACCGCTGTTATCGCCAGCGAACGCGACGATTAGCGATCCGGCGGAACCGGTCATATCGGGAGTCGGAACCTGCCCGGATCGACCGTTTCAAGATCATGAAGCGGCGCTTGCCGTAAGCCCGTTTTGGTCGCCTCGAATCACGAAAGTTGGACCAAGATCATAAAGAGTGATCCTTCTATGTTTGTCAAGCCGAAGATGATGCCGGTTTTGTCGCGTTTAGTGTCCGGTAGATTTGTCGGGCGAGGTAGCGCTTGATGACCCGCCGGATTTCCTTGATCGTTTTGCCTTCGGCGCGCCGTTTAGCGACGTAGGCGCGAGTTTGTGGGTCGTGGGTCATGCGGACCATCGCGACGA
>JBIQML010000320.1:0-5907 GCA_044463405.1 Nakamurella lactea
CTTCACCTGGCTGACGGTCGGGTCCTGCTGCACCAGTTCGAAGAAGCTGGACAGGCGGTCCACGTCGTAGAACTCGCGGGCCAGGGTGGCGGCCAGGTCGAACCGGAACCCGTCGACGTGCATCTCGGTGATCCAATACCTTAGCGAGTCCATGATGAGCTGCAGGGCATGGGGCGAGCGGGCGTTCAGCGAGTTGCCGGTGCCGGTGTAGTCCATGTAGTAGCGCGGGTCGTCGTCCACCAGCCGGTAGTAGGCGGGGTTGTCGATGCCGCGGAAGGACAGCGTCGGGCCCAGTTCGTTGCCCTCCGCGGTGTGGTTGTAGACCACGTCCAGGATGACCTCGATGCCGGCGCCGTGCAGCACCTTGACCATGGTCTTGAACTCCTGCACCTGGCCGCTCAGCGCGCCGGCCGCGGAGTACGCGTGGTGCGGGGCGAAGAACCCGATGGTGTTGTAGCCCCAGTAGTTGGACAGGCCCCGGTCCAGCAGGTGCGAGTCCTGCACGAACTGGTGCACCGGCATCAACTCGAGGGCGGTGACGCCCAGCCGGGTCAGGTGCTCGACGATGGCCGGGTGGGCGAGTCCGGCATAGCTGCCGCGGATGCCCTCCGGGAGATCCGGGTGCCGGGCCGTCATGCCCTTGACGTGCGCCTCGTAGATCACGCTGTCGTGGTAGGGGATGCGCGGCCGGGACTCGCCGGACCAGTCGAAGTAGGGGTTGATGACGACGGCCTTGGCCATGTTCGGCGCGGAGTCCGTCTCGTCGCGGCGGGCCGGGTCGCTCGCGGCGTCGCCGTCGCCCAGCGGATAGGAGAACAGCGACTGGTCCCAGTCGATGTCGCCGTCCACCGCCTTGGCGTACGGATCCAGCAGCAGCTTGGCCGGGTTGCAGCGCAGCCCCTTGGCGGGGTCGTACGGGCCGTGCACCCGGTAGCCGTAGCGCTGGCCGGGCTGCACCGCGGGCAGGTAGCAGTGCCAGACGTAACCGTCCTGCTCGGGCATCCGGATTCGGCTCTCGGTGCCCGCGTCGTCGAACAGGCACAGTTCCACGGACTCGGCCACCTCGCTGAACAGCGAAAAGTTGGTCCCGGAACCGTCGAAGGTGGCGCCAAGCGGGTAGGCGTTTCCCGGCCAGATCTCCATCACTGCTCCCGTCGGCGCGCCCCGGGTCTCGCCATCCGGCAAGGCGGAGGGCGCGCGCTGCCACACTATCCACAGTCGGCGGTCCGGCGGCACCGTCACCGCCCTCAACTACCCTCGAGGGCGTGCCCGACCCGACCACCTACCGACCCGCTCCGGGCACCATCCCGGATTCGCCCGGGGTGTACAAGTTCCGCGATCCGGACGGGCGGGTCATCTACGTCGGCAAGGCCAAGAGCCTGCGGCAGCGGCTGAACTCGTACTTCGCGGACGTCGCCGGCCTGCACCCGCGCACCGCCCAGATGGTCACCACGGCCGGCTCGGTGGAGTGGACCGTGGTGTCAACCGAGGTCGAGGCGCTGCAGCTGGAATACAACTGGATCAAGGAGTTCGACCCGCGGTTCAACGTGCGCTATCGGGACGACAAGTCGTACCCGGAGCTGGCGGTGACGGTGGGGGAGCAGTACCCCCGATTGCAGGTGATGCGCGGCCCGCACCGCAAGGGTGTGAAGTACTTCGGCCCCTACGCGCACGCCTGGGCGATTCGGGAGATGCTGGACCTGCTGTTGAGGGTGTTCCCGGCCCGGACCTGCTCGGCCGGGGTGTTCAAGCGCAGCGCGCAGATCGGCCGGCCCTGCCTGCTCGGCTACATCGGCAAGTGCTCCGCGCCGTGCGTGGGGCGGGTCACCGAGGCCGAGCACCGGGAGATCGTGGACGGGTTCTGCGATTTCATGTCCGGCCGGGCCGATCCGCTGATCCGCCGGCTGGAGCGCGAGATGGCGGAGGCCGCCGAGCAACTGGACTTCGAGCGAGCGGCCCGGCTGCGCGACGACCTGTCGGCGGTGCGGCGCGCGGTGGAGAAGCAGGCCGTGGTGCTCGGCGGCGGCACGGACGCGGACGTGGTGGGAGTGTCCGGCGACGACCTGCAGGCCTCGGTGCAGGTCTTCCACGTGCGGGGCGGGCGGGTGCGCGGTCAGCGGGGGTGGATCGTGGACGTCGAGCCGGACGCTGCCACCGATCCCGACCAGGCCGGACCCGAGGAGGGCGGTCCCGAACGGGCTGGGCCCGAGGAGGCTGGGCCCGAGGAGGCCGGGCCCGACCAGGCCGGGTCTCACGAGGGCGCGAAACGACCTGCGGGGGGCGAGTCCGGCGGCCCGGCGGATCCGGACCGGGCCCGGACGGCCGCCCTGGTGGGGAACTTCCTGTTGCAGTTCTACGGCGGCCGGGCGGAGGACGACCCGGCGTCCGCGGTGCCCAAGGAGATCCTGGTGCCGGCGCTGCCCCCGCAGGCCGACGATCTGATCGCCTGGCTGTCGGGCCTGCGCGGATCGTCGGTGTCGCTGCGGGTCCCGCGGCGCGGCGACAAGCGTGCGCTGGCGGAGACGGTGACCCGCAACGCCGCGGAGGCGCTGGCCCAGCACCGGCTCAAGCGGGCCTCCGACCTGACGGCACGGTCCGCGGCGCTCACCGAGGTGGCCGAGACACTGGGCATGGACAGCGCGCCGCTGCGCATCGAGTGCATCGACATCTCGCACATCCAGGGCACCGACGTGGTCGCGTCGCTGGTGGTGTTCGAGGACGGCCTGCCCAAGCGCAGCGACTACCGGCGCTTCGCGATCCGGGAGCATCCGGGCGACGACGTCGCCTCCATCGCCGAGGTGGTGCGCCGGCGGTTCACGCACGGGCCGGGTGGGCGGGCGCCGGCCGCGACGGGTTCCCCTGGCACGGTGCCGGCCACCAACGGCGACGGCGCGTCCACCGCCGGTGAGGGGACGGTCGGCGACCGCGCGGGCGGCACGGTCGGTGACGTCGACACCACCGGTGACGCGGCCACCGACGGCGCCGGTGCCGCCACCAACGGCGACGGTGCTGCCACCAACGGTGACGGCGCCGTCGCCACCGTTCAACCCACGCCCGGCATCGACCCGATGACCGGCCGGCCGCGTCGCTTCGCCTACCCGCCCCAGCTGCTGGTGGTGGACGGCGGCGCGCCTCAGGTGAACGCCGCCGCGGCCGTGCTGGCCGATCTGGGCATCGCCGACATCACGGTGGCCGGCCTGGCCAAGAGGCTGGAGGAGGTATGGCTGCCCGGGCAGGACGATCCGGTGATCTTCCCCCGGACCAGCGAGGCCCTGTACCTGCTGCAGCGGCTGCGCGACGAGGCGCACCGGTTCGCCATCACCTACCACCGGTCCAAGCGGTCGAAGTCGATGACCACGTCGGCGCTGGATGGCATCCCCGGCCTGGGCGAGGTTCGGCGCAAGGCGCTGATCAAGCACTTCGGGTCGGTCGCGAAACTCCGCGCGGCCAGCGCCGAGGACATCGCCACCGTGCCCGGCATCGGGGCACACACCGCCGCGGCCATCACCGAGGCGCTGGCGACCGGTACCACGTGACCGGCGGCCGATCCGCCGCATCGGGCGCATCCACCGCCTCGGGTCCACATGCCGTGCGGCGCAACAACTGTCCCGGGACGGGTAGCGCGAAGACGCCGGCTGCTGGCAGGATCAACCCGGTGAACCCCGACATGCCCCCCGGCGCCGCCAACGGCGACGAGCCGACGGGCATCGAGGTGGCCGTCATCTCCGGGCTGTCCGGCGCCGGCCGGTCCACCGCGGCCAAGAGCCTGGAGGACCTGGGCTGGTTCGTGGTGGACAACCTTCCTGCCGAGTTGATCGCCACCATGGTCGAGTTGGGGACCAGGGCCGGTGGCGCCGTCACCCGCATCGCGGTGGTGCTGGACGTGCGATCCCGGGTGTTCACCCCCGATCTCGCCGGCGTGATCAAGGACCTGGACGCCCGCGGGTACCGGCCGCGGGTGCTGTACCTGGACGCCACCGACGCCGCGTTGATCCGGCGGTACGAGGCGAACCGGCGGGCGCATCCGCTGCAGGGCGACGGCCGGCTGGTGGACGGGCTGGCCGCAGAGCGGGCGCTGCTGGGCCCGTTGCGGCACGAGGCGGACCTGGTCATCGACACCAGCGACCTGTCGGTGCACGAGTTGCGGGACCGGATCGCCGAGGCCTTCCCGCATCTGACGCCGACGTCCACCATGACGATCCTGTCGTTCGGTTACAAGTACGGGCTGCCGCTGGATGCGGATCTGGTGGTCGACATGCGTTTCCTGCCGAATCCCCACTGGGTGCCCGAACTGCGCGAGCAGGACGGGACGGACCGGGAGGTCGCCGACTACGGGCTCTCCCAGCCGGGAGCGAACGAGTTCGTGGACCGGTACCTGGAGATTCTCGACCTGGTGGGGGAGGGCTACCGGCGGGAGGGCAAGCGCTACCTGACCCTGGCCGTGGGCTGCACCGGCGGCAAGCATCGCAGCGTCGCGGTCGCCGAGGAACTCAGCCGGCGGCTCGCCGGGCGCGGTCTGACCGTGCAGGTCGTCCACCGGGACCTCGGCCGCGAATGACCCTGGGATGAACACAGCGGCTTCCGGCGCCGTACGGCGGCGCCCCTCGGTGGTGACCCTGGGCGGTGGGCACGGGTTGCACGTCATGCTGCGGGCGCTGCGCCGGCTGGATGTGGACATCACCGCGGTGGTCACGGTGGCCGACGACGGCGGCTCCTCGGGGCGGCTGCGCCGCGATGTCGCCGGAATCCTGCCGCCCGGGGATCTGCGGATGGCGCTGTCCGCTCTGGCTGCCGAGGACGGTGACGGCGAGTTGCTGGGCCGCACCTTCCAGCACCGGTTCACCGGCGAGGGCGCGCTGACCGGGCATCCGGTGGGGAACATCCTGCTGGTCGGCCTGTCGCAGGTGCTCGGCGACCCGGTCGCCGCCTTGGACGCGGCCGGCCGGATGCTGGGCGTTCGCGGCCGGGTGCTGCCGATGGCCTGCCAGCCGCTGGACATCATCGCCGAGGTGACCGGTCTGGACGAGGATCCCGCCGCGGTGCGGCAGATCCGCGGCCAGGTCGCGGTGGCGTCCACCCCGGGCGACGTGCGGTCGGTGCGGATCGCGCCGCCGGACGTGATGGCCTGCCCGGAGGCGGTGGCCGCCATCGAGCGCGCCGACCTGATCACCCTGGGCCCGGGGTCGTGGTTCACCAGCGTGCTGCCGCACCTGATGGTGGCGGACCTCGCCGAAGCCATCGCCCGGTCCTCGGCGCACCGGCTGGTGGTGCTCAACCTGACGCCGCAACCCGGGGAGACCGAAGGATTCTCGCCGGAGGAGCACCTGGACGTACTATCCGCACACGCTCCCGGGTTGCGCGTCGACACGGTGCTGGCGGACCGGCGGGCGGTCCCGCTGCCGCAGCGGCTGACGACCGCGGCGGAGCGACTCGGGGCGACGTTGCGGCTGGCCTCGATCGCGGACGGCGAGGGTTCGCGTCACGAGCCGGCGGCGTTGTCGCGGGCGTTGGATCAGGTACTGGTCCGGCTGGTTCGGCCGGGCGACGGGGGAGAAGGTGCGTCATCCTCGCCGGCCACGGCCGGTGCGGTGACGGGGATCAGGAGTGGGGCCGACCGATGGCGATGACCGCGGATGTCAAGGACGAGCTGTGTCGGGTGCCGATCACGAAGGTGTCCGCGCGCAAGGCGGAGGTGTCCACCATCCTGCGATTCGCCGGCGGACTGCACATCGTGGCCGGCCGGGTGGTGGTGGAGGCCGAACTGGACACCGCCGCCGTGGCACGCCGGGTGCGGCGCGAGATCGGGGAGCTCTACGGCCAGATCGCCGGCATGCAGGTGCTCGCACCCGGCGGGCTGCGCAAGACCACCCGCTACATCGTGCGGGTGTTCGCCGGCGGTGACGCGCT
>JBIQML010000321.1:0-5886 GCA_044463405.1 Nakamurella lactea
GCGAACGGCATCAACACCTGGGCCATGCCAATCGTCACTGCGACCGCAGATCCCAGGATGTTCAACTCACCGAGGTGTAGTGAGCGGAAGAGGTTGTCCAGCGGGCCATTCGATTGGAACAGCACGTACCAGGCGAAGGTGCGGGCCATCAGGCTCGTCCAGAACGGAATCAGCACGATGAGCGTCAACACGGTCCGCCAGGTAGGCGAGACGATCGTCATCAGGTAGGCGTACGGGTAGGCCAGCAGCACCGTCACCACCGCCACGATGACGCTGACCTCGAGCGTCCTGAGGATGATCACCAACGAGGTCCGGTCGGAGAACACCGCGATGTAGTGCTGCAGCCCCAGGATCGGCTCACTGATGCTGCGCCACAGCATGAGTACCAGCGGTGCTACGAAGACCGCCAGCAGGAGCACGACTCCTGGCACGACACCGATTCCGCGGAACCGGTCGCGCCGCGCCATCCCGCCGGCGGTCTCCGTCACCTCGTCACCTCTCCCGCGCCAGCCGACCGTGCTGACAGCACCGTCCGCTAGCCGACGCTCCAAGCGCTGAACTTGTCGTGGGCCATATCCCAGTTGTCCGCCCACCACTGCTGGTTACGTTGCAGCACATCGTATTTGTCCTGCTTGTCGAAGGTCATGGCGAACTTGCCGATGGTGGTCGACTCGTCGGGCACCGTGGCGTCGGTGTTGATCGGCGCGTAGGCGACCAGCTTCGCGAACTCGCTCTGCGGCTTGGCGCCCACCGCGTAGTTGATGAACTTGAGAGCGTTGTCCACGTGCGCAGCGCCCTTCGGGATCGCCCACACGTCGTAGGCAAAGACGCTGGCGTTCCACACCGGGGCGTACGGCGCGCCGTCGTCGACCGCGGCGGACGCCCGGCCGGGCCAGGTGATGATCATGTTGACCTGCTTGCTGGACATCATCTGGACGGCCTCGGCGCCGGTGTTCCAGGTCACCAGGTCGCTCTTGATGGTGTCCAGCTTGGCGAACACCTTGTCGAAGTCGATCGGGTAGACCTTGTCGTTGTCGTGCACGATGGACTTCATCACCCCTTCCACCACATATAGCGGATCCGCGCCGATGGCCCGCTTGCCCGGATAGGTCTTCGTGTCGAAGAACGCATCCCACGAGTCGGGCGCCGGCTTGTCCGCGTAGGCCTCGGTGTTGTAGTAGAGCACCACGCCGGTGCGGTAGTTGGGGACCCCGCAGTCGGTGACGTCGAGGTTGTCCGGGATCTTGGAGGTGTCGATCTTGGATTTGTCGATCTTCTCGAACAGGGTGCCGCACTCCTGCATCACGATCGGCACGTCCGCGTCCACCACGTCCCAGGTGGTCTTGCCGGCATCCACCATCGCCTTGATCTTGGCATAGTCGTTCGGCTGGTCATTGGTCACCTTGATGCCGGTCTCCTGGGCGAACGGGTCGACCATGGTCTTGGTCATGGCATCCTGCGTGGTGCCACCGAAGGCGACGAAGGTCAGTTCGCCGGAACCCGAATCGCTGTCGTCACCGCCGCCGCAGGCTGCGAGCGTCATCCCCAGGGCCGCCGTCAGGCCGATCGCGGCTAGCGCGCTTCGCCGCCGGGTGGTCCATCCGATCATCTGCGTTCTCCCGCCATCTCCAGATCCAACCTCTCCATTGACGTACCGCCGGCCCGTCCTGTTGCCGCCGTACGTGAACCGCGGCCTCCCGCGGGCCGTCATGCTTCGGCCGATCGATGCTCCCGATCGGTTCGAATCCGCTGCACGTCGGGCGATGTTGGTCTCGTCCGCGCACCCGAAATCCGTCCCCGGTGGTCGTTGAAGGTCACCGCGTCCACCTTCCACTCGCTGTGGGTGTCCAGCCGATCACCTGCCCCTCGATGTCCGCTGCGCCCGCACCCGGACGGACGGCGACGGGTTGCTAGGCATAGTCGACTTCCGTGGCGTACCTCGGATCCGCGTGCAACTCCCAGTAGCGCTCGTGCAAGATGCTGGTCACCGGACCCGGGAATCTCTCGCCGATCGACCGACCGTCCAGCGTCCGCGCCGGCATCACCCCACCGGCGGTGGTGGTAAAGAAGATCTCTTGGGCCGACCGCAGATCCGCGACCGGAAGGTCCCCGACCAGCGCGGGAATGCCCTGCCGGTCGGCGATCTCCAGCACGGTCTGCCGGGTGATCCCCAGCAGACAACCGTTCTTCGGCGTGCGTAGCACTCCGTCCACGACGGCGAAGACGTTGAACCCCGGCCCTTCGGTCACGTTCGCGTAGCGGTCCAACAGGATGCCGGTCTCATTGCCACGGTCGGTGGCGTCCCAGGTGGCCCGGATCAGATCGCCCCAGTGATAGTTCTTCACCCTCGGGTCCACTGCCCGCTCCGAGATGCGTTCCACCGGGCTGACCACGGCCTGGACCCCAGCGCGCTGCTGTTCCGGGGAGAACACCCACACGAAGGGGAGCACGTAGGCGTAGAACTGATTGGCGTAGGTGCGAAGGTCGCGGGACCCCGATGGCGACCATCCTCTGGTCACCATCATGCTCACGTAAGCGTCGCGCAGACCGGTCCGTGCCACCAGATCCAGCAAGATGTTCCGAACCTGCCCGCGGTCGTACTCGACCCGTAGCCGCAGCTTCGACGCGTTGTGCAGGAAACGGTCCAGATGGTCGTCCAACCGGAAGAACCTGCCCTGCCAGACCGACACGACGTCGTAGGTGACATCGGAGTGGGTGAAGCCGCTGTCGACGATGGGGATGCGTGCCTGGTCGATCGGCACGACATCACCCTGGATGAAGCCCGCACCACGACGGAAACGTTCGTCGAGCGCCGTCACCGCCTTGGCCCCCAGCCCGCTCGAGGCACCGCCATGGCCATCATCGCTGCTCCGCCTGATATGCATCCAACGCCTCCCGGAACACCTGGCCTATCATCTTCAGTTCCGCCGGCTGGATCGTCAGCGGCGGCGACACGGCAATCGAAGATGCCAGCGGTCTGACCAGTACGCCTCTCTCCCGCATCCCCGCTGTCACGCGACCGATCGCACCCGGATCGCGTGCCAGCAATTCACGGTTCAGTTCGACGGCCGCCAGCAAACCGGTCCCCGCGCGAATCTCGGCGACCGCACCGTGGTCTCGCAGCGGACTGAGTTCGTCCGCCAGCACGGACTCCATTTCCCGCGAGCGGGTCGGGAGTGCCTCCCGCTCCAGGATCGCAATATTGGCCAATGCGGCGGCAGCCGCGGCCGGATGGCCGGAGTAGGTCGGCCCGTGCCGGAACGGTCGGCCGGGAACCTCCCAGAAGGGTTCCGACACCTCGGGCGTCACCACGAGCCCACCCAGCGGCTGGTATCCACTGGTGACTCCCTTGGCGAAAACGATCATGTCCGGCGTCAGATCCCACCGGGCGACGCCGAACCAGTCACCCAACCGTCCGAACCCTCCGATCACCGAGTCCGTCACCAGAAGGATGCCGTGCTCGCGGCAGATCCGTGCGATGCTCTCCAGGTATCCCGGGGCGGGGGCGTGCACTCCACCGGCACCCTGCACCGGCTCGACGAACAGGGCCGCGATCCGGTCGGGACCCAGGTCGGAAATCACCGCGCGCAACGATTCGACGTCGTCGAACGCGACGCGGTAGCTGTCCGGGATCAGCCCGCCAAACCCTGCACGGTTGGCGTCGATTCCGGCGATACTGGTCCCGAATCCGTTGGTGCCATGGAACGATCGCCGCCGGCTGAGCAGATAGCTCCTCTCCGGATGACCCTGCAGCGCCCAATACAACCGTGCCATCTTGGCGGCGGTGTCGATCGCCTCCCCACCGCCCGAGGTGAGGAACACCTTGCTGCCGGGCACCGGCGACAGCTCGGACAACTGCCAGGCGAGTTCCTCGGCGGGTGCGTTGCTGACATCGTTGAACACGTAGTACACGTCCAGCCGGCGCATCTGAGCGGCGATGGCGTCGATGATCTCACCTCGGCCGTGCCCGACATTGCAGTACCACAGTCCGGCCGTGGCATCCAGGTACGAGCGCCCGGTGCGGTCGTAGAGCCACACACCCTCAGCTCGATCAATCAGGAATGGTTGCGGCGCAACTGCATGCATCGCAGCGAACGGATGCCAGAGCCGAGTTCGGCCAGGCGTTTCCCACGTTGTCATCGACGCTCGTAATCCTCCCCGCCGGAGATGGTGAACCCCAGTGTTGCCTGCACCACATCAACTGGCTACCTCACTTTCCGAGATAGTGGGCGAGATGTGTCGGAGTTCTCACGATCGACCTTGCCCCCTCCGGAGTGCTTCGGGTACTGACCGTCGGTGCCGACGGGGACAATGGTCCGGTGAGTGACAGAACCCTTTCCCGCATCGCGGCCCTGCTCCGCAAGGCCGAGGCGACCGACAACGAGCACGAGGCGGACGCCTACCTGCAGGCGGCCCAGCGGCTGGCGACCGCTGCCGCCGTCGACCTGGCGGTCGCGCGGGCACACACCGCGCACCGCGAGCGCCGCGCCACCCCGACCCAGCGCGAGGTGCTGATCGGCGAGAGCGGCAAGCGCGGCCTGCGCACCTACGTGGAACTGTTCCTGGCGATCGCCAGGGCCAACGACGTGCGCTGCGACGTCGCCAGGGACTCGACCCGGGTCTTCACCTACGGGTTCGACACCGACCTGGACACCACCCACGCGCTGTACGCCTCGCTGGTCGTGCAGATGGTCCGGGCGTCGGACGAGTTCATCTCCTCCCGCCGGTACGCCGACGAACTGGTGGAGCGCTGGTCGCAGCGGCACCGCCGATGGGAGCTGCGGCCCATCAGCCCCATCACGGCGCGGCTGAGCTTCCAGCGGGCCTATGCCGAGCGCATCGGCCGTCGGCTGCATCAGGCCAGAAGGGCCGCGACGGCCGAGGTGACGCAGGAACGGCCCACCGCCGGAGTCGCACTCGCGCTGCGCGACAAGGAGATCGAGATCGCCGACCACTACCGGGCGCACTCCACGGCGCGCGGCACCTGGCAGGGTTCGGCCGCCTCGGCCGGGCATTCCGAGCGGGCCAGCCGGGCGGGCGACCGGGCGGCGCGGACGGCCCGGCTGGGTACCGAACGCGAGATCGGCGGCGCCCGCCCGGGTATCGAGCGGTGACGGACCCCACGGGCACGCCGTCGAACGCCAGGGACGGGCAACGGACGGCGCTGTACGCCGCCGAGAACCAGGTGGCCCGGATGCTGGACCGATCCGCCGAGTTCCCCGTGGTCGAGGTGGCCGGCTCCCACCTCACGCTGCCCGTGGAGCGGCACTTCGCCGAGCTGGCCTCGGTGCAGACGTACGTCGACAGGGTGCTGGAGCTGGACTGGGTTCGCACCCGGTGGCCGCTCACCGCCGTCCGGCCCGTCGTCGTCCGGGAACGGCGCAGCGCCTCCCGCTCGCACTACGAGTTCGGGTCCGCCGTCATCGCGCTGCCGCTGCACCGCGGCAACCAGGCATGGGCGCTGCGCGAACTGGTCGTGCTGCACGAACTGGCCCACCACCTCGGCGGCAGCGACACCACGCACGGCCCCGCGTTCGCCGGGCGGCTGGTGGAACTCATCGACGGAATCATCGGACCGGAGGCGGCGCTGTTGATGCGCGTGGCCATGGCCGACCAGGGCGTGCAGGTCTCCTGACGCGGTCCCGGCGACCGGCCGGCGCGGAGGGAGCGACTAGAGTTCTCGGGTGTCCGAGGATCCCCGTCACCGCCACGCAGACGCCCTGGTCTCCGCGCCTCACCTCGATCCCGAGGAGTTCCGCCGGCAGGGTCACGCCGTCATCGACTGGCTGGCCGACTACCACCGGCGCATCGCATCCTTCCCGGTACGCTCCCCGGCGGCCCCCGGCGACATCGCCACCGCGCTGCCGCAGGACCCGCCGGCCGGCG
>JBIQML010000322.1:0-5863 GCA_044463405.1 Nakamurella lactea
GCGCAGCCGGCGGGCGATCACCCGCAGCAGTTGCTCGGCGATCTCCGGGCGCTTGGTGACCCAGCTGCGCATGCCCGTCCGGTCCATGGTCGCCAGCTGGACCTCCGTCACCGCCACCGCCGTCGACGTGCGGGGTCCCGGGTCGAACACGGACAGCTCACCGAACATGTCCGCCGGCCCCATGATCGCCAGCAGGTTCTCCCGGCCATCGGGCGAGTGCCGGCCCAGCTTCACCTTGCCCTCCAGGATGATGTACAGCCGGTCGCCCAGCTCACCCTCGGAGAAGATCGCGCTGCCGCGCGGATAGGTCACCGTCTCCAGCTGAGCGGCCAGCGCCGCCGCGGCCTCCGGCTCGACACCCTGGAAGATGCCAGCCCTGGCGAGCGTGTCGTCCACCCGTCCTCCTGATCAGCCGTTCCGCACTGGATCATGCGGCCGAGACGCAGCACACATTCTAGATCGACCGGTGATCACGGTCCGGCAGCGGCGTGCGCGCCGACGACGACCGTGGTCCGGAGAAAATACGGCTCCTGGGCTGCCCGTCGCTCTTGCGCCGCCTCAGCCGGAACATCGACAGGGCGCGCGACCAGCCCTCCCTGATGAAGGTGTTGACCTCCTCGGGCTGCGCCTTGTCCAGGAACTCCTCGACGTCCTGCTCGCTCATGGTGGTGCTGGAGCGCAGCCGGTGCTCCAGGCGCTCCATGAGCAGCGCGAAGACCATCAGCAGCAGGGGGATCAACAACACGAGGAAGGCCATGATCCTCCCATCTTGGCCCACGCGGCGCCGACCGGGCGGGCGACACTCCCCTGTCACGGTACGTGGGGGGCGTGCCGGAGGACATGCCGCACGGGGGCTGCGTCACGCTCCGCCCTGCCGATGCGAGGTCCGGGACCGTCCGGCAGTCGGATCCTTATGGCAACCTGGCATGGTGGCGCGCAGGGTGAAGGCTCCGACGACGCCGCTGGCCCGAACGCGCCGCGCCCGGCGGATCGGTGAGCGGCTGGCCGAGGGCTACCCGGAGGCCCGCTGCGAGCTGGACTTCTCCACCCCGCTGGAGCTGGCGGTGGCGACGATCCTGTCCGCGCAGTGCACCGACGCCAGGGTCAACCAGGTGACGCCGACGCTGTTCGCCCGGTACCGGAACGCCGCGGCCTACGCGGGGGCCGACCGGGGTGAGCTGGAGGAGCTGATCCGGCCCACCGGCTTCTTCCGGAACAAGGCGTCGTCGCTGATCAAGCTCGGCCAGGCCCTGCTCGAGCGGTTCGGCGGCGAGCTGCCCGGCACGCTGGACGAGCTGGTGACGTTGCCCGGCTTCGGGCGCAAGACCGCCAACGTGGTGCTGGGTCACGCGTTCGGCGTCCCCGGCATCACCGTGGATACCCACGTCGGCCGGCTGGTTCGGCGCTGGGGGCTCACCGAGCAGACCGACCCGGTGAAGGTCGAGCAGGAGCTGGCCGGGCAGCTGCCGGCCAAGGACTGGACGGTGTTCTCGGACCGGACGATCTACCACGGCCGGCGGGTGTGCCACGCCCGCCGGCCGGCCTGCGGCGCGTGCTTCCTGGCACCGTTGTGCCCCTCGTACGGCGACGGCCCGACGGAGCCCGAGACCGCCGCGGCGCTGGTGGTCGGCGCCGAGCGCGAGCACCTGCTGACGCTGGCCGGGTTGGGGGATCTGGTGCAGGTCGCCGTCGATCCGGCGGCCGAGCGGGACCTGGCGCCATGAGCCGCGGAGCCCAGGAGGACGCGGCGGGGCCGTGGGACGCGCCGCTGGGGCGCCGGCTGGTATCCGACGTCGCCGTGCCGGCGTGGATGCGCCCGGTGATCGCCCACGCGGACGGCGGGCGGCTGCCGGCCTGGGTGCGCCACGCCACCGAACCGGCCCCGGACGGTGCCCGCCGCAGCGCGGTGCTGATGCTGCTCGGCGACGGACGCTCCGGCCCGGACCTGCTGCTGACCGGCCGCGCCAGCACCCTGCGCTCGCACGCCGGTCAGCCGGCCTTCCCCGGCGGCGCGCTGGAGCCCGGGGAGGACGCGGTCGCGGCGGCGTTGCGCGAGGGCCAGGAGGAGACCGGTCTCGATCCGAACTCCGTCACCGCCGCCGCCGTCCTTCCCCAGCTCTACCTGCGGCCGTCCGGCTACGCGGTACGCCCGGTGCTGGCACACTGGCACCATCCGGGACCGGTGGGTGTCGTCGACCCGGCGGAGACCGCCGTCGTCGCCCGGGTCCCGATGTCGCAACTCGCCGATCCCGAGCACCGGGGCATCGTCCGGCTCCGGCCCGGGGTGCAGACGCCCGCGTTCACGGTGGCCGGGCTGGTGGTGTGGGGCTTCACCGGTGGGCTGGTGGACCTGCTGCTGGAGTGGGGCGGCTGGTCGGTGCCGTGGGACCGTGAGCGGGTGATCGCGCTGGATGATCCCGCCCTGCCGCCGGTCTCGCCGGCCGGTGCCGCGCCGCGTGCGGATCGGGTCGCCCGGTGAACATCGCCGATCTGGTGATCGTGCTGCTGCTGGTGGGTGCGGCGATCTCCGGATTCCGGCAGGGCCTGGTGACTGCGCTGCTGACCCTGGTCGGCGCGATCGGCGGCGCCCTGGTGGGCATCCGGGTGGCGCCGCTGCTGGCCGACCAGGTCGACGACTCCGCCGCCAAGGTCGCCATCGGCATCGCGCTGGTGGTCGCCGGCGTGGGGCTGGGAGAGCTGGCCGGGCAGGCCCTGGGGTCGCTGGTCACCAGGCGGATCACCTGGCGCCCCGCGCTGGCCGTCGACCGGGGCCTCGGCCTGGTCGGCCACACCATCGCGGTGCTGGTGGTGGCCTGGCTGGTCGCGGTGCCGCTGGCCGCCGCGCCGCTGCCCTGGATGTCGTCGCAGATCCGCTCGTCGGCGGTGCTGGCCGGTGTCAACCACGTGATGCCGCCCTCCGCGGTCCGGGTCTCGGGACAGTTGCGCGCGCTGTTCGTGGGCTCGGACTTTCCCGAGATCCTGGCGCCGCTGGCGCCGGCGCCGGACACGCCGGTCGACCCGCCGGACGCCGCGCTGGGCGGCAACGGCGCGGCCGCCGCCGAGCGAGCGTCCATCCTGAAGATCCGGGCGCTGGCCCCGTCCTGCTCGCAGCAGATGGAGGGCTCCGGATTCGTGGTCTCCGACGGGATCATGGTGACCAACGCCCACGTGGTGGCGGGATCCTCTTCGGTGCGGGTGCAGACCGACTCGCAGACCCTGCAGGCCACGGTGGTCACCTACGACCCGGAGGTCGACCTGGCGGTGCTGTCCGTGCCGGGGCTGACGGCGGCGCCGCTGGAGTTCGCCTCGCGGCCGGCCGCCGGCGGTGACGACGCCATCGCCGCGGGCTACCCGCTGGACGGCCCCTTCACGCTCACACCGGCGCGGATTCGCGCGCAGATCATGCTGCGTGGACCGGACATCTACTCCGCGAACACCGTCACCCGTGAGGTGTACACGCTGCGGGCGACGGTCCGGCCGGGCAACTCCGGAGGGCCGTTGCTGGCCCCGGACGGCCGGGTGCTGGGCGTGGTGTTCGGGGCCGCCATCGACAACCCGGACGTGGGATTCGCGCTGACGGCCGACGAGGTCCAGCCGGTGATCCAGGAGGGTTTGAACGACCGCACGCCCGCCGACACCGGAGCCTGCACCGGCGGGTGAGGCACGATCGGCGTGCGCGGGGCGATGACGGCGTCTCTCCGCAGCGGCGACCTCAGTCGGCGCTGTGCCGGCCGGGCCGCGAGGTGGCCTGCTTGAGCGAGTTCGCGGTCTGCTGGGCCTCCGAGATGGTCTTCTCCGGCTTGCGGATCTTCTTCACCCGGCGCCAGCCGAGGAAAGCCAGGCCGCCGGCGGCGACCAGCATCACCACGAACACGATGGTGAACGCCGCCCAGCGCGGGAGCCAGATGTCCAGGATCTCGCCCACCATGAGCCAGAAGAACCACAGTGAGAACAGCCCGATCGCGGCGGCGGCGGCGAAGAAGATGCTGCCGCGCAGCCCCTGCTTGACCGAGGCGCCGATCTCCAACTTGGCCAGCTCGATCTCGGAGCGGACCAGGGTGGACAGGTGCTCGGTGGCGTCCTTGACCAGCGAGCCCACGGAGGCGTCGCGGTCGACGGGCTGTTCCGGGACCAACGGAATGGCCGCCGGACCGCCCGGCTGACGTGAGTAGTCGGTCGGGGGGTGGGGCGCACTCGAGGGTGCCACGTCGGTCTCCTATCTGTCCGTCCGGAGCGGTCGGCCGCTCGCCCGCGTACCGGCGCGAGTGCGCACCCCATCGTGCCACGGTGCCGGGTAGCGGGCCGCGCGAGCCGTCCGGCGGGTGCCACACCGTCGGTGCCGGGCCCGCTAGTCGATGCCGGTGGCGATGCGCGGGTGCTGGGCCGGCTTGAGCCACCGCATGACGGTCAGCAGCGGACCGCGCTCGATGGCCACGCATCCCGCGGTCGGTCGGTGATCGGTGATGTGCAGGAAGAACGCGCTGCCGTCGCCCGGGATCGCCGGCCACCGGTTGACGTCCATCACCACCGCGTAGTCGTAGTACGGGGTGATGTAGTACAGGTGCTCGGAGACCGACGTGTTGAAGGGGCAGTTCGGCGGCCGGCAGTTCTGCAGGGTGTTGTACAGCCTCGAGTGCACGTCCGAGACCCACCAGTCGTTCGGCCTCGTCCGGTGGTACGGCAGCGCAGTGCCCGGGTCGGCCATCTTGCCGAACGCCTGGGTCAGCGTGAAGGTGCCCAGCGGGGTTCGGGTCGACCCCTCGCTCTGGTGGCCGATGCCCGCCGAACCGAGCCATGCCGGGTACGGGCCGTGCGCCAGGACCCACCGGCCGTCCGAGCGCTTCTGCCAAGCCCGCAGGGTGCCGGTGGTGGCCCAGGACGACGAGGCGGTGACGGTGATGACCTGCCGGGCGTTACCGACGGTGACGGGGATCCCGAAGTCGGGCGCGGGCGGAGGCTTGGGGCTCGTCCTCTTCGAACTGGTCGGCGCCGTGGTCGTCGTGGTGCGCGGCGGGTGGGACGTGGTCGACGGCGCCGAGGTGGTCGAGGGCCGGTGCGTGGGCGGCTTCGAGGTGGTCGGTACCGGGCGGCTGGTGGTGGGCGGGTCAGTGGTGGCCGCTGCATGGCTGGTGGGCGCGGCTGAGTTACTCGGCGGCTCGGCGGCGGCCCGGCTGGTGCTGTGCGTCGTGGTCGATGACGGCGTCGTCGATGCCGTCGTCGGCCGTGAGCGTGATGTGTCGGATCGGGTCTGCCCGGTGGTCGACCGGCTGGCGTGGGATGACCGGGACGTGGTGGCGCGCGGGGATGTCGTCGGGGCCGTGGAGGCGGCCGAGATCGTCTCGTCGGGCGGATCGCTCGGGGAGGTCGCCGACGCCGCACCGAGCTGTCCGGACGGGCCCGGCAGCGGGGGAACCGTCACCGTCGGAGCGGGCTCCGGGGTGCTCGTCACCGTCGCCGTGGTTCCGGTCGTCAACGCCCGCACCTGGACGCCCGGCGTGCCGGCGGCCCGCGGCGACGGGCTGCCGCATCCGGCCAGCGCCACCGCGGCGACCAGCACCGGCGCGATGGCCGCCAGGAATCCCCGACCTGGTGTCCTCACGGATGTCACGGTAGTCACAGACCGCCGCTCCCGGTCAGTTCCTCTGCGTGTTCACCTGACAGCCGACCGTTACCGGACGAGATGTCCGACCCGGGTGACGTGGCGGGTTCGAACGGGGCCGATCGGCCCGGCCGGGGCCGGTCGCTAGCGTGGGCCCGTGACCGACACCCCTCCGCCGCCCGGCCGTTCACGCCCCGGCCCCGAGCGGACCCAGTGGCCCGACCTGGACGGTTTGCCCGGGGTGGCGCAGGCGGTGGATGCGGC
>JBIQML010000323.1:0-5823 GCA_044463405.1 Nakamurella lactea
CTCCTGCCACCACCCCGCCGACCGCGGCGACATCGACCACATCACCCCCGCCCGACCCGACCCCAAAACCGGGAAACCCACCCACGGCACCACCTCCGCGGACAACCTCGCCCCACCCTGCAAACACCACCACAACGGCAAAGACGCCGACCGAGGCTTCACCCTGCACCGCGCGCAAGACGGCACCTACACCTGGACCACACCCCTGGGCTACACCTACACCTGGCGACCCGAACCCCACTGGCACCCCACCACCGACGACCTCCCCGACGACATCCCGATCTGCGAATGTCCCGACACCTGCCCCTGCCAACACGGACCCGACACCACCGACAACCCCAACGACCAACTCCCACCCCTGACGATCGACGGGGACTGGGCCGACGGCTTCACCACCAGCGAAGGGGCCGGCGCAGCGACGCGGGGCCACGCGTCAAGCACAACGACCACGGCAACCATCGGCATCGCCGACATCGCCGACACCACCGACACCACCGACACCGACCCGCCACCCTTCTGACCGGGGCAGCGCCGGACGCGTCGATCCGGTACCTCCGCGCCATCCGGGGCCCGACGCTCACCGCTCCCGCGGACCGCATCGGGCTCCGAACCCGGCATGCGGGATCATGGTCAGGTGACCGCAACCCCGTGGACCGCTCCCACCGCCGAGAGTCCCGTGCGCGCCACCGTCACCGTCCCGGGCTCGAAGTCGCTGACCAACCGGGCGCTGATCCTCGCCGCCCAGGCCACCGGACCGTCCACGATCACCGCGCCGCTGCGCAGCCGGGACACCGAGTTGATGGCCGCCGCCCTGCGATCGCTGGGCACCGGCGTCGAGCCCACAACGTCCGGAGACTGGACCATCACCCCGGCGCCGCCGCACGGCCCGGCGCGCATCGACTGCGGGCTGGCCGGAACCGTCATGCGGTTCCTGCCGCCGCTGGCGGCCACCGGTCTGGGCACCATGCTGTTCGACGGTGACGAGGCCGCCCGCCGCCGCCCGATGCGCGCGATGCTGGACGCCCTGCGCGCGCTGGGCGCGGATATCGTCGGCGACGCATTGCCGTTCGAGATCCGCGGCACCGGCTCCGTCCCCGGCGGTACCGTCACCATCGATGCCTCGGCCTCCTCGCAGTTCGTGTCCGGTCTGTTGCTCGCTGCGCCGTCCTTCGCGCGCGGCGTCACCGTGGTGCACGACGGCAAACCGGTGCCGTCCATGCCGCACATCGAGATGACGGTGCACTGCCTGCGCTCGGTCGGCGTCACCGTCGACGACACCTCCCCCGACACCTGGCACGTCGAGCCCGGCCCGGTCCAGCCCTGGCACCGGCCCATCGAGCCGGACCTGTCCAACGCCACGGTGTTCCTGGCCGCCGCAGCCGTCACCGCCGGTCGGGTCCGCATCCCCGGATGGCCGGCCGACACCACGCAGCCGGGCGATGCCTTCCCCGACATCGCCGGCCGGATGGGCGCCACCGTCGTGCACGACTCCGGCGGGCTGGCCGTCACCGGCCCGGAACGCCTGCAGGGCATCGACATCGACCTGCACGACGTCGGCGAGCTCACCCCGACGGTGGCCGCGATGGCGGTCCTCGCCGACGGCCCCAGCCACCTGCGCGGCATCGGGCACCTGCGCGGCCACGAGACCGATCGGATCGCCGCCCTGGTCGGCGACATCGAGTCCGTCGGCGGCCTCGTCACCGCCGACGACGACTCGCTGCACATCACGCCGTCCCCCTTGCACGGGGGCCCGTGGCGCGCGCATGCCGATCATCGGATGGCCACCGCCGGCGCCATCGTCGGGCTGCGGATCCCCGGCATCCGGATCGACGACATCGCCTGCACCAGCAAGACACTTCCGGACTTCCCGGGCGACTGGGCGCGCATGCTGCGGCACGGCGACACGGACCACGGCGACACGACCCACGGCGACACGACCCACGGCGACACGGACCATCGCGAGGCGCATCAGAGCGAAGGGGTCGGCCGCTGAGCCGGCTCGGCGAGCACTGGGACAACGACGACGTCCGGGTCCGGCCCGGGCGCCGCACTCGACCGCGCTCGAAGAACCGCCCGGCGCACGCCGACGCCGTCGGCGGATTGGTCACCGCCGTGGACCGCGGCCGCTACACCTGCCTGGTCGAGGCGGACAGCGGCGGCGAGCGCCTCGTCACCGCCATGCGGGCCCGGGAACTCGGCCGGCGCGCCATCGCCGTCGGCGACCGCGTCGACCTGGTGGGCGACGTCAGCGGTCGCACGGACACCCTGGCGCGCATCGTGCGCATCGGCGAGCGCGTCAGCGTGCTGCGCCGCTCCGCGGACGACGCCGACCCGTCCGAACGGGTGCTGGTGGCCAACGCGGACGCGCTGCTCATCGTGGTCGCCGTCGCCGATCCAGCCCCGCGCACGGGGTTCATCGACCGCTGCCTGGTGGCCGCCTACACCGGCCACCTGCAGCCGATCCTGCTGCTCACCAAGGCCGATCTGGCCGACCCCGCCGACCTGCTGGCCGCCTACGCCGAGCTGGACCTGCCGGTGCTGGTCACCCGCCGCGCGCGGGGGGATCGCGCCCTGGACAAGGACGCGCTGGACCTGGTTCGGTCCGCGCTGAGCGGCCGGATCACGGCACTGATCGGGCACTCCGGGGTCGGCAAGTCGACGCTGGTCAACGCGCTGGTGCCGGACGCCGACCGGGCCACGGGGACGGTGACGGACATCGGCAAGGGCCGCCACACATCGACATCCGTTGTCGCCCTGCGCCTTCCGGGGGGCGGTTGGATCATCGACACGCCGGGCGTGCGCTCGTTCGGCCTAGCGCACGTCACCGCGGACAACGTGCTGGAGTCGTTCGACGATTTGCTGCCCGCCACCGCGGACTGCCCGCCGGGCTGCGATCACAGCGCCCCCGGCATCGGCTGCGCGCTGGACGATCTGGTGGCGCGGGGCGGCGCCTCACCCGGCCGGCTGGAATCGTTCCGCAGGTTGCTCGCCTCCCGCGGCGACATCGATCGCGATCCGACCTGACACCGCCCCGCCACCGGCATCCGCCGCGCGGAGTTGTCCCCCTGTCCGAAACCTGTCCCCAATCACGCGCGCACCGCCCGCACCTGCGGGTCGGCTGCCCACACTCGGCAGCATGACCGGCGCCGCCCGCCTGACGCTTCCGCTGTCCGTGCGCACCCCGCACGGACAGGTCCATGTGCTGCTGGAGGCCGCCAGCCCGGTGCCCTGGAGCAGGGCGCACCCGCACGTGCTGCGCGCGGCCGGCCTGCCGCCGGGCACCCCGCTGTATCTGGGCGTCGGACCGGTGGAACCGGACTGGCTCGTGGGGTCTCCCCCGCTGCTGGCAGGCACCGTGCTGGACACCGCCCCGGTCGACGACCTGCCCGAACGACCCCCGGTCGTGCTGGCCGTCATCGCCGGTCCGGACGCCGGCCGGTGGTGGCCACTGGAGGACCGTCCGCTCGTCGTCGGCCGCGATCCCCGGGCGGACCTGACCCTCACCGACCCCCAGGTCTCCTTCCGGCACGCGCTGTTTCGCCGGACAGCCACCGGCCTGGCCGTCATTGACCTCGGTTCCACCAACGGGATCCGGGTGGATGGCCGCCCGGTCGGTGGGACCTGCCCGCCCGTGCAGGAGGCCGGCGATTCCAGCCGCTCCGGCCGGGTCGCCGCGACCACCGGCTCGCTGATCCGGATCGGCGGCACCCTGCTGCAGATCCAACTGACCGTGGAACCTGCCGGGTCGCTAACCCCCGATGGCGCGGGACATCTGGTTCGGACCTCGCCGGCGCCACGATCGCCCGGAGTGCTGCCGGCGATCCCCGACCCCCCGGGACCGCCCCCCGAACGACGCCGCCGGCCCATCCCGCTGCTGGCCGGATTCCTCGGGGCCATCGTCGGCGGGGCGCTCGCCCTGGTGCTCGGCAGCCCGATCTACCTGGCGTTCGCCGCCCTCGGGCCGGTCACGATGATCGGCTCGGCGATCTCCGATCGCATCAGCGGGAGGCGCTCGCATCGCCGCGACCTGGCAGCACACCGGGCCGCCGTCGATGCGCGCGAGTCGGCGATCCGGGCCGCCGTGACCGCGGATCGGCGCCGCACGTGGCAGCGCTGGCCCGATCCGGCGACCCTGCTGCGCCGCATCGCCGCCGGCAGTCCACGGCTATGGGACCGCAGGCCCGGTGACGACGACTACCTGCACCTCGCCGTCGGCGCGGGCACCAGGCGCCTGCCGCTCGGTGACGGCCATACGGCGGTGACGGACCCATCCGAAAAGGCCCCGCCGGTGACGGACGCTCCGGTGACGATCGACCTGCCCGCCGCCGGAGTGCTGGGGCTGGTCGGCGACGCGGGCCGCGCCCTGGCCCGCTGGCTGCTGCTGCAGATCGCAGCGCTGCACTCGCCGGGCGACGTCGCCCTGGTGGTGGTGAGCAGCGGCCCGGATCTGCGGCCCTGCCGGGACCTGCCCCACCTGCCCGGCCCCGGCACCGGCCCGCCCGCGACCGCCACGCCCGGCGACGACCGCGGGGCGATCGGAGACGTCCTCGACCTGCCCGTCTCCGACGTGGTGGTCGTGCTGGACGGTCCGGCCGTGCTGCGCTCGCCGGTGGGCCGCGCCACGATCGCCGCCGCCGGAACGGCGGACCCGCCCAGGGTCTCGGTGGTGTGCCTGGCGGCCCGACCGGAGGACCTTCCGGCCGGCTGCGCCCGTCCGTTGCGGCCACCGCCGGGGGCCTGGGTCGGTCCGGGTGTGGCCGGGGACGCCGTTCAAGACGCCGGATCCGGCCCGCCCGGCACTGGTGGCCCCGAACCCGCCGGGCCGGTCGACGTCAGCGGGATCGACGCGGAGCAGTTCGCGCTGGGCTGTCGTGCCCTGGCGCCCTTGCGCGACGGCACCGCCGCCGCCCCCGGCAGCATGCCCGTCTCGCTGCCGCTGACCGACCTCACCGGACCGGTCGACCCCGCTCGCCTGCGAAGCCGCTGGCGCCACCCGTCCGCCCGTGCGGTGCTGGGAGCCGGCACCCAGGGCGTCGCAGCGCTGGACCTGGACGCCGAGGGCCCGCATCTGCTGATCGCCGGGACCACCGGGGCGGGCAAGTCGGAGCTGCTGCAGACCCTGGTGGCCGCCCTGGCGATCGCGTCACCGCCCTCGTCGCTGACCTTCCTGCTCGTCGACTACAAGGGCGGCGCGGCGTTCGAGACCCTGGCGGACCTGCCCCACGTGGTCGGTGTCGTCACCGACCTGGATCCCGACGAGTCGACCCGCGCCCTGGACAGCCTGCGCGCCGAACTGCGCCGGCGGGAACGCCTCGCCGCGCGCCCCGGCTCGGCACCGCCGCGGCTGGTGATCGTCGTCGACGAGTTCGCCACGCTGGCCGCCGAACTGCCGCAGTTCCTGTCCGGGCTGCTGGACATCGTCCAGCGCGGCCGTGCGCTCGGGCTGCACCTGGTGCTGGCCACCCAGCGACCGGCGGGCGTGGTGTCACCGGCCATGCGGTCGAACATCTCGGCGCGCATCTGCCTGCGGGTCACCGACGCCACCGACTCGGTGGACATCGTCGACGTCCCGGACGCCGCCCGGATCTCGCCCCGAACGCCGGGCCGCGGCCTGCTACGCACCGGCACCGGCCTGCAGGCGTTCCAGTCGGCGCTGGTGACGGTGCCGCCGACACCCGACCTGCTGGTACGCCCGCACGGTACCGACGGCCCCGCGTCCGATGGTGCCGACGAGTCTGTGCTAAAAGCCCTGGTGCGGGCCGCCCGCGGCGCGACCACCGACCCGTCGCCGCCGATCCGGCCATGGCTTCCCCCGCTGCCGCG
>JBIQML010000324.1:0-5840 GCA_044463405.1 Nakamurella lactea
ACGCAGCCGGGTGGACCGGTGGGGGTGCTGCGGTGCCACTCAGGTTCGCGGCCCTCTGCCACCCGGGTGGGTGGGTGGTGCGGGCGTGGTCTGCCGGCCGGGATGGGAGGTGTTCGAGGGCGGTGCCGTCGGCGCTGCCGCCGGGGTGGTGCGCCGCCCCTGTCCGGTGGAACTGGGCGGCCCGGAGGTGGGGCTGGTGGCCGCGGCGGCGGTCGGACCCGTCGTGCCGACGGTGCTCGGAGTGATCGGAGTCGTCGGAGTCGTCGTGGCGGCGGTGGAAACGGCGGGGTCGGCGCTCGTGTCGCCGGAGGAACTGGTGGTTGCGCTGGCGCTGGTGGTGGTGTGGCCGCTGGAGGACGACGTGATGTCCTTGTCGGCGGCCGTACCGGATGCGCCTTGCGAACCGGGTGCCGTCGTGGTGGCGGCTGCTCTCGACGCGGCTCTGGACGACGCCCTGCTGCCGGCGAGGTTCGACGCCTCGGTCGATCCGCCCGCCCGACCCGCCGACGGGGTCAGGACGAGGGCGACGTTCGAGATCCAGCCAGTCGTGGGCGGTGGGGCGGCCGGGGTGCGCGAGGCGCCGGATCGATCGGTGTGCGGCGACGCGGAAGTCTGGGCGCTCCGTTGGACAGGGCCGTGGGACGACGGGACGCTCGGGGCGGCCGTCCGGGTGGGGCTCGGGACGCCGGCCGGGGGCCCGCCGGAATCCGGCGACGGGGTCAAGGGCGGCGACGCGAGCGGGGGGAGCCCGGCGCCGCCGACGACGGTCACCACGATCGCGAGCACCGAGGTGACGGCCAGCACGACCATGGCACGGATGGCCGCGGTGAACGCCACGGGGCGAGCGCCGGAGCGCGCCAGGAAGACCGGCCGGGGGCCCGGTCGGCTGGTGTGACGGTCTGGCCCGTTCACGGTCACGATTCGTTACCTTACAACCGCAGGCGGTGCGAGGGGACTGTCGGCGACCCGGATGTCACGTCGGCCCGGAGCGCCCCGATCCGTCCGGATTGTTCTCAGGCGATGGGGTAGGCCTGCAACTCGTAGATCGAGTACCCGTACGCGGTGGTGCGCTGCACGCCCTGCATGCGCAGGTATTTCACGTCGCTCTGGTCAATCCAGATCGTCTCGGTGCCACCCAGGCTCCCGGTGACGTCCGCGGCGTCCGTCCAGGTGACCCCGTCCGAGGACGTCTCGATCCGATACGCGTTGGCGTGCGCCGCCTCCCAGGAGATGACGATCTTGCCCAGATGTTGCGGCGAGGCGAGCTGGACCTGCAACCAGGCGGCGTCGTCGTAGTTGGACGACCAGCGGGTGGCGGGGTCGCCGTCGATGGCGTGGTCCGGGGTGAATCGGTCCAGGTTCTGCTCGGTGCCCGACGCCGTCGCGACGGCGCCGTTGGATGCCAGCGCGACGTCGGTGTCGCTGACCGCCGGGTGCACGCGCACCGTCACCGTCTCGGTGACGGGGGTCCCCGGCCGGGCCGTGAACGTGATGGGCACCTGGTAGCTGCCGGAGGAGCGGCCGGTGATCCGGATGTCCACCGATGGCTGGGATCCGCGGGCCACCCGGACGACGCTGCGGGCCGGCGACGCGTGCACACCGCCCGGGGCGTCGGCCGACAGCACTCCGGTCACGGCCGCGGGCCGGGTAGCGCCGAGTTGGGCGGTCACGGTAGCGGTGTCGCCGACCTGCACGTCGATGCTCGCCGGTGCCACGGCCAGGTCGGCCGTGGCGACGTCCGCGTACCAGGGGATGACCTCGGCGATGCTGGGCGCGTCCGAGCCGGCCACCCAGGCCAGCCGGACCCGGTCGGTGCCCACCCCGTGCGCCGGCAGCTCGGTGTAGCCGGCGGACGACAACTGACCGATGGTTCGCCAGGTGCCGCCGTCGTCGACCTGCACGGCCGCCTGGCCGGTGCCGACCACGGCCACCCGGTCCAGCGCACGCGCCGTCGGCAGCGTGACCACCAGGGCGTCGCCGTCCGCGGGCGCGGCGGCGGCAGTGTAGGCGGTGTCGACGGTGCCGTCGGCCGCCGCGTTCAGCGACGATCCCGTTGCGGCGACGGGGGTCCCGCTCGCCGTCAGGCGCTCGGTGCCCGGCCCGGTGACGGTGAACTCGTGCACCTTGACCCAGTAACCGTCCGACTCGGTGGCACGCAGCCGCACGTACCGGGCCTGGCTGCCGTCCGGAACCGTCGCGGTGATGTCCGCCGTGTTGACGTAGGTTCCGATCGTGGTCCAGTGCTGCCCGTCGGTGGAGGACTCCAGGGTGGCCACATGCAGGTAGTCGTTCGGGCTGGCGGCGTCTCCGGCGTCGATGGTCACGGTCGAGATCGGTTGTACCGTGCCGAGATCCACGCCTACGTAGTCGCCGGTCGACGGTGCGGAGCTGCTCCAGAAGTAGGTGGAGTCGTCGCCGTCGACCATGTTGGCGGGGTCGTAGCTCTGATACGTGGGGAGCGAGGTGGTGGCGGTGACGTGCCGTCCGGCCAGCCCGAGCCATCGGTCGTTCTCGGCGATCGCCTGGGCGACGAAGGTGTCGATGACGCCGTCGCCCACGGTCACCGTCACCGATCCGCCGAGCCCGTGGTAGAGCTGCGAGGTTGCTTGCGCGGCCGCCGATTCCGCCTGCGCACGGTCGGCAAGGGCGGCGGCGCCGTGGCCGGCGCGCTGGTCGATGAGCATGCGCAGCGCGGCGCGGGCGGCCCGGCCCCAGGCACCGGCGGAGTTCAGCCAGGGCTGGGTGTCGGCCACGAAGGCCGGGTCACCCATCCGGTTCTCGAGCGTGTCCGGGATCCCGGCGATCACGGCCAGGTACTCGTCCAGGGATCGGGCGGCACTCCGGCTGCCGCGCTCCCACGCCGGCCAGAACGTGGCCAGCCTGTCCGCCAGCACCGGCGCCTGCGGGGTGCCAAGGCGGGAGGCGTAGTTCAGGTCGGCAAACGCCGCGAGTGCCGCGCGTGCGCTGGGATCACCTCCGGACAGGTCCTTCAGGCCGGCCTGCCAGGAGGCCTGCGCGTCGTAGTCGGTGGGGTTCCAGGTGTAGTCGGCCACCGTGAACAGCGCGATCTTGGAGGCCTCGGGCTGGATCATCGGGTTGGCGGTGATGCCGTACAGCGCGCTGCCGAGGTCAGGGTCGCGGCCCACGTAGGGAGCCAGCAGCAGCCGGTTGGTGACGTAGTCGTTGACCGGATAGTTGTCCCACAGCAGGATGTCGTGCCCGAACACGTCGTGCGCGGCGGTCGCCTGCTCTGCGGTGATGGTGGGTGCGATCACGCCGACACCGGTCCACTCCACGATGATCTGCGGGTCCAGGTTCGCCTTGATGGCGCTCTTGTAGGCGCTGGGCGAGGTGTTGGAGTACTCGGTGGGCACCATCTCCAGCCGGGACGCACCGGGGTGGGTGTCGATGAAGCCGCGCTGTACCTCGTTGAGCAGGTATGCCTGGGCCGTACCGGCAGCGCCGCCGCCGGTGCCGAACATCGTGCGGTCGGCGTCACAGTTCCAGCTCGTGTAGCTGATGTCGTCCAGCGGGATGGCGAAGGTGCGCACGCCGATGTCCCACAGCGACTGGAACTTGTCCACCAGGGCCTGCTCGTCGGCGGCCGAGCTGTAGCACACCGACAGGCCGGGGGACAGCGCGTAGGTGAACTCGACGTGGTTGGCGGCCGAGCGGTCGACGAGTTCCGCGATCTGGGCGAGCTTGTCGGCGGGGTAGGGGTCACGCCACTGCGCCCGCAGGTACGGGTCGTCCTTGGGGGAGTAGACGTAGGTGTTCATCTTGTGGGCACCGTAGAAGTCCAGCTGGGACAGCCGGGCGGCGTGCGACCACGGGGTGCCGTAGAAGCCCTCGATGACGCCGCGGACCGGCAGGGCGGGCCAATCCAGCACGGTCACCCCGGCGAGCCGGCCGTGCGTGACGACCTGCCGCATCGTCTGCACGGCGTAGAACGTGCCGGCACCGTCGTGGCCGGCCAGCACGGCGATCTGCCGGCCGTGGTCGCGACCGGCGGCCAGCACGTAGCCCTCGCCGTGGCTTAGCGCGGTGCCGGCGTCGACGCCGATGTCGGCGAGCGCCGGAGCGATCGCCGGATTGCCGGACTCCGTGCCCAGGTAGACGACCGTCCCCGCGCGGGGCAGGGCGTCTCCGGGGGCGTATTGGGTGACCTGGGAGCCGGCCGCGCCGAGTAGCTGTCGCAGGGCGTCCAGCGCGGGACGGTCGGCGTCCGCGCCGACGACCAGCGCCACCGGACCGCGCAGCTGCACCGGGTCGCCACGCGAGACCGATTGCGGCACGGGGTAGATCGATGGCAGTCCGGGCCGGTTCGCGCTGTGCGCCCGAGCGGTGCCGCCAGCCGACGGTGCCGACTGTGCTGGCGGTGCCGACGGTGCCGACTGTGCCGACGAGGCACCGGCGGGGACGGCGGTGACCGCCGAGGCGACCAGCGTCAGTGCCGCCCCGATGGCCACTCGCCGCAGCGACGCGCGTGCTGCCCCGCGGGGCGCGGTCGATGTTGGCATCAGGTGATCCTCCTCAGGTCCGGGCCATGGGGCACCGCGGCCTTCGGCCCCCGGCGCGCAGCCGGCCGGATCGTTTCCGACCGCCTCCGGCGTCCGCCGTGTTGTGCGTGATGATGCTCGATCTCCACCGCTTGCAAGCACCACAACGCAACACCCTGCTCCGGTGGCAACGGAGTGTCAAGAATCGATCACCATGCGTGGCGAGAGGCCGGTGGGAGCGGGTCGCCCCGGCACGCGAGCGGGTGGTTTCGCCGAGGGCGAGTGCGACGAACGTTCGATTGTGGTCAATTCCGGACGCCCTATGGACAGCCCGTGTTTATTCCTGTTGGCTGGCTGGAGCAGACGCACGACAGCTGGGGCGGTCCTTACCGCCGTCGATCATTCACCCACCCAACTCACCCACGTGCAAGGGAGAACCACCATGAGCGGTGTGCGAGTGCTGGTCGGCACCCGCAAGGGCGCCTTCGTCCTCACGTCCGACGGCGCCCGGCGCGACTGGCAGGTCGCGGGCCCGCACTTCCCGGGCTGGGAGATCTACCACGTGGCGGGCTCGCCGGCCGATCCGAACCGGCTCTGGGCCTCCCAGTCCAACGGCTGGTTCGGCCAGCAGATGCAGCGCTCCGACGACGGCGGCACCACCTGGGAGTCGGTGGACAACAAGTTCGCCTACGACGGCGACCCCGGGACCCACCAGTGGTTCGACGGGACGCCCCGTCCCTGGACGTTCTCCCGGGTGTGGCACCTGGAGCCGTCGCCCACGGACCCCGACACGGTGTGGGCGGGAGTGGAGGACGCGGCCCTGTTCCGCTCCACGGACGCAGGGGCCAGTTGGCAGGAGTTCCCGAGCCTGCGGGCGTACAAGGGCCCGCAGTGGGCGCCGGGTGCCGGCGGGATGTGCCTGCACACCATCAAGCTGGACCCGTCCGACCCCAACCGGATGTTCATCGCGATCTCCGCGGCGGGCGCGTTCCGCACCGACGACGGCGGGCTGAGTTGGAAGCCGATCAACCGGGGCCTGAACTCCGGGCACCTGCCAGACCAGGACGCCGAGGTCGGGCACTGCGTGCACCGGCTGGCCCTGCACCCGGAGCGCCCATCCACCCTGTACATGCAGAAGCACTGGGACGTGATGCGCACCGACGACGCCGGCGACAACTGGTACGAGGTCAGCGACAACCTGCCGACGGACTTCGGATTCGTCATCGACGTGCACGCGCACGAGCCTGAGACCGTGTACGTCATCCCGATCACCAGTGACGAGTTTCACGTGCCGATGGACGGCAAGCTGCGGGTGTACCGCAGCCGCACCGGGGGAGGGGA